>CANOFK010000059.1 GCA_947565265.1 uncultured Clostridia bacterium
ACCAAAAACAAGAAACGGAAAAAACCACAAAAGTTTCGTCCACCTTTTCAAAGGTGGCGGGGTTTTTAGGGGCAGAGCCCAAGAGTTGGCGTAGCCAACTCTGCACCGCCGGAGGCACCCCCCTAAGCCTCCGGCAGCAAAGCCCTCCCACTTGACAAAACCATGCCGGTATGCTAGAGTTTAGGGTAAACAGAATAGGCCCCAGGTGCCGGGCACCCCGCCGTCCCTTTAGGCGGGGCCGGGCCCGGTGAAAAGGGAAACAGGTGAGAATCCTGTACGAACTCGTCACTGTATGAAGGGAGCGCAAGGGGATTATGCCACTGTAGGGGAGCTGAAAGGCCCCTATGGGAAGGCCCCTTTGCGTGTCGATCTTTAAGCCAGGAGACCTGCCCGGGGCCGGTACAGGGGTGGCCAGCCGCCCCATGCCACGAGTAACTGGCAGTGCGTTCAAGCGGATGCCCACCCCATGCAAAAGCATGGCGGGTATACGTCTATTTGCGTTGCGCTTTTACTCAAACCAGAGTAGGCGCATTTTTCTTTGCCCCTTGCTGCGCCGGAAAACCGGGAGGATGGAAACCTATGAAAAAATACCGTGCCCTTGCCCTGCTGCTGTGCTGCCTGTATACCCTTCTGCTGCCTGCCTGCGGGCAGGCAAGCGCCCCGGTTTCCCAAGGGGAAGGGGAACCGTCTTTCTGCGGCCTGGCCCATACCGGCCGCACCCAACTGCTTTACAGCCAGCAGTTTACTGCCGATACCTACGAGGGCGGCTACACCCTGCTGCAAGTCCAAGAGGGCGGCCGCTACCTGGTGGTGCCAAAGGGCAAAGAGCCCCCCCAGGGCCTGGAGGCCGGAGTGGGGGTCATCCGCCAGCCGGTAGAGGGCGTCTACCTGACGGCCACCGCAGCCATGTGCTTTTTTGACGCCCTGGATGGCGCCGGGGCCGTCCGTTTCTCCGGCACCAAAACAGAGGACTGGACCATCCCCAGCGCCCGGGCGGGCATGGAGCAAGGGGATATCCTCTACGCCGGCAAGTACCGGGAGCCGGACTACGAGCTGCTGGTGTCCGAGGGCTGCGGCCTGTCCGTGCAATCCACCATGATCAACCACGCCCCGGAAGTAAAGGAAAAGCTGGAGGAGTTGGGCGTCCTGGTGGTGGTAGACCGCTCCAGCTACGAGCCCCACCCGTTGGGCCGCAGCGAGTGGGTCAAGTTCTACGGGGCGCTGCTGGGCCGGGAGGAGGAAGCCGCGGCCCTGTTCCAGGAGCAGCAGGCCCTGTTCACCCAAACCGAGGGCCTGCCGGCCACCGGGCGCTCCGTGGCCTATTTCTACCTGACGGACGACGGCCGGGCCGTCACCCGCAAGCCCGGCGACTATATCTGCAAGATGATTGAGATGGCCGGGGGGGAGAACGCCCTGGCCCATGTGGGCGGCGAGGAGGACTCCACCACCGTGACCATGGAGATGGAGGAATTCTACACCGCGGCCAAAGACGCGGACTGTATCATCTATAACGGCGATATGAGCGGCGACCTGTCCTCCGTCCAGCACCTCCTGTCCCTCAACCCCCTGTTGGCAGATTTTAAAGCCGTGCAGGCCGGGGAGGTCTGGTGCGCCAAAAAAGAGCTCTTCCAGTCCACCCTGCAAATGGGCACGGCCGTCGCGGACTTCCACAGCATCCTCAGCGGCCAGGGGGAGGCCCCGGCCTTCCTGTACCGCCTGGAAAGCGAGGGGGCAAATTGACACAATTAAAACAGCACCGGCGCAACCTGCTTACCTTTACCCTGCTGGCCCTGCTGGTGGCCGCCGCTTTGGGGCTCAACCTGTTTGCCGGCAGCGCGGGCCTTACGCCGGGGGAAACCCTGCGGGGCCTTTTGGGCCAGGGCAGCCCCACGGCCCTTAACATCCTGTGGAAGATCCGCGTCCCCCGCACCCTTGCGGCCTGCCTGCTGGGGGGCGCCCTGTCCCTGTCCGGCTACCTGCTGCAAACCTTCTTCCACAACCCCATTGCCGGGCCCTTTGTGCTGGGGGTGTCCTCCGGGGCCAGGCTGGCCGTCACCCTGGTGATGGTGGGCCTGGCCGGGGGCGGCCGGGCGGTGGGCTCCGGCGCCATGGTCGCCGGGGCGTTTATAGGGGCCATGCTGTCCCTGGGGCTGGTACTGGCCTTTTCCCGGCGCATCCGGCGTATGTCCATGCTGGTGGTGTGCGGGGTGATGACCGGCTACATCTGCACCGCTGTCACAGACTTCCTCATCACCTTCGCAGACGACGCGGACATCGTCAACCTACGCAGTTGGTCCATGGGCAGCTTTTCCGGTACCACCATGGATAACGTAGCCGCCATGGCCGTTGCCGTGGCGGTGGGCCTGCTGGGGGCGGTGCTGCTGTCCAAGCCCCTCTCCGCCTACCGGCTGGGGGAAAGCTACGCCCAAAGCATGGGGGTCCATGTACGGCTGCTGCGGGTGGCGCTGGTGGCGCTGTCCGGGCTGCTTTCGGCCTGTGTGGCGGCCTTTGCGGGGCCGGTGTCCTTTGTGGGCATTGCCGCCCCCCACATGGTCCGGGTGCTAACCGGCACCTCCCGGCCCCTGGTGCTGGTGCCTGCCAGTTTCCTGTGCGGGGCGGCCTTCTGCCTGCTGTGCGATGTACTGGCCCGCACCGCCTTTGCCCCCACCGAGCTCTCCATCAGCACCGTCACAGCCATCTTCGGCGCGCCGGTGGTCATCGGCATGATGCTCAGCCGGAAAAGGGGGGAGCTGTAATGGGCCGTCCACAAAATTACCCGCTGGCCGCCCAGGGGCTGGCTGTGGGCTACGGGGAACCCCTGATCCGGGATATCAGTTTCCAGGTGCGTGCCGGGGAGATCATGGCCCTTATCGGCCCCAACGGGTCGGGCAAATCCACCATCCTCAAAACCCTGGCCGGGCATCTGCGGCAGATGGGGGGCGCCGTCTGCCTGGACGGCCGGGAGAGCCGCCTGCTGCCTGCCCGCAAGCTGGCCCAGGAGCTGGCCGTGCTCCTCACCCAGCCCGTGCGCCCGGACCGCATGACCTGCCGGGAGGTGGTGGAAACCGGCCGCTACCCCTATACCGGGTACTTCGGCGCCCTTTCCGCCAAGGACCAGGCCGCCGTAAACCAGGCCATGGCCCTGGTAGAGATGGAACCCTTTGCCGGGGCCGGTTTCACCGCGGTCAGCGACGGCCAGCGCCAGCGGGTGCTGCTGGCACGGGCCATCTGCCAGCAGCCACGGGTGCTGCTGCTGGACGAGCCCACCGCTTTTCTGGACGTCTACCACAAGGTAACGTTCCTGGAACTGATGCGCAGCCTGGCAGACAGCCAGCGCCTGGCCGTGGTGGTCACTATGCACGAACCGGACCTGGCCGGCAAGGTGGCGGACAGCGCCGTGTGCATCCGGGAAAACCGGGTGTACGCCATGGGCCCGGCCCGGCAGGTGCTCGCCCCGGCCACCGTCCGGGGGCTCTTCGGCCTGCCGGCGGGCCTCTACGAAAAATACTTCGGCCCTGATAGCGGCTCCGCCGGTAGCCAACAGGATGGATAAGGAAGAAAGAGGTATAGCCATGCACAACGCACATACAGGGGCCGGGGGCTCCAAAAGGGCCATTCTGGCCGTCAGTTTCGGTACCTGCTGCCCGGTGGGCCGGGAGGAGGCCATCGGCGGCGTCGAACGGGCGCTGGCAGAGGCCCATCCGGGCTGGGGCCTGTACCGGGCCTTTACCTCCCCCACCATCCGCGGGATGCTCCTGCGCCGGCAGGGCCTGTCCGTGGACAGCACCGAAGAGGCCCTGGACCGGCTGGCCGGCGAGGGCGTCGAAGAGGTGCTGGTGCAGCCCACCTACATCATAGGCGGGTACGAGTACAACCGGCTGGCCGCTTTGCTGGAGGCCCGGCGGCAGGGTTTCCGCCGGCTGGTGCTGGGCGCCCCCCTGCTGGCCGGCCCAGGGGATTGCAGGGCAGTGGCCACCGCGCTGCTGGGGCCGCCCGCCCCCTCTTCCGGCGGGGAGGCGGTGGTGTTTGTGGGCCACGGCACCGGCCATCAGGCCAACCGGGCCTACACAGACCTGCAACAGGCCTTCCAAGAGGCCGGGGCGGCCCACTGCCTGGTCGGCACGGTAGAGGCTGCCCCCACCCAGGCCCAGGTGCTGGACCGGCTCAGGGCCGGGGGCTGGCGCTCGGTGGTGCTGGTGCCGCTGATGGTAGCCGCCGGCAGCCACGCCCGAAAGGATATAGCCGGCAGCCAGCCCGGTTCCTGGCAGTCCGTGCTTGCCGGGGCGGGCTATCCGGCCACCTGTGCCCTCCGGGGCCTGGGCCAGATGGAACCCATCCGGCAGATCTACGTGGCCCACGCCCAGGCGGCGCTGGAAGCCACACCGTAAAACCCGCAAAGGAGGGGGCATATGCAGGGCTACTACATCCACCACGGCCGGGAGAAGCTGCGTTGCGGTTACACCACCGGCTCCTGTGCGGCGGCCGGGGCCAAGGCCGCCGTGCTGATGCTCCTGGGGGCCCCGCCCCCAAGCCGGGTCGAGTTGCTCACCCCCAAGGGCCTGCCCCTGGCGCTGGATGTGCTGGAGCCCACCCAGGGGCCGGGCTTTGCCGGCTGCGCCATCCAAAAGGACAGCGGCGACGACCCGGACGTGACCAACGGCGTCCGGGTGTACGTCCGGGCAGAGCGCATCCCCCAGGGCCTGGAGATCGCTGCCGGGGAGGGCATCGGCACCATCACCCAGCCGGGGCTGGACCAGCCTCCCGGCGCCCCGGCCATCAACACCGTGCCCCGGCAGATGATCGCCGCCGCGGTGGGGGAGGCCTGCGCCGCCCAGGGCTACCGGGGGGGCGTCCGCGTCACCCTGTCCATCCCCGGCGGGGAAGAGCTGGCCAAAAAGACCTTTAACCCCCGTATGGGCATTGTGGGCGGGCTGTCCATTTTGGGTACCACCGGGGTGGTAGAGCCCATGAGCACCGCCGCCCTGCTGGGCACGGTACGGGCCCAGGCGGGTATGCGCCGGGCCGCCGGGCAAGATACCCTCCTGCTCACACTGGGCAATTACGGCGAAAGTTTCCTTCGCCAAACCCTGCCAGGTTTCGAGGAAATCTGCGTGCCCTGTAGCAATTATATCGGCGATGCCCTGGATATCGCCCTGGAGTTGGGCTTTTCCGGGGCGCTGGTGGTGGGGCATATCGGCAAGCTGGTCAAGCTGGGGGCAGGCATTATGAACACCCACTCCGCCCAGGCGGACGGGCGCATGGAGGTGTTGGTCACCTGCGCCCTGCTGGCCGGAGCCGGGGTAGAGGTGCTCCGCCGCCTGCCCGGCTGCGTCACCGTGGACAGCGGGCTGGAAATCCTCCGGGAGGCCGGCTTGCTGGAGGCCGCCATGGCCGTGCTGCTGGACCGGGTCCAGTTCTATCTGGACGCCCGGCTCAAAGGCGGGCTGGCGGCCGGGGCCCTGCTGTTCTCCCAACGGTTCGGGGTGCTGGGCCAAACCGGCCGGGCCGGGGCCCTGCTGGAAAAACTGAAAGGGGTGTCTGTATGATCGATTTTGTAGGCGCGGGCTGTGGGGCCCCGGACCTGATCACTGTGCGGGGCAAGGCCCTGCTGGAGGCGGCCGATCTGGTGGTGTACGCGGGCTCGCTGGTCAACCCGGCCCTGCTGGACTACACCGGCCCCGGCTGCAAGCGGCTGGACAGCGCCAAAATGACCCTGGACGAGGTGGTAGAGGCATTGGCCGCCGCCCACCGGGCCGGGCAGCGGGCCGTGCGCCTGCACTCCGGCGACCCCAGCATCTACGGGGCCATCCGGGAGCAGATGGACCGCCTGGAGGCGCTGGGTATCGGGTACCGGGTGTGTCCGGGGGTCAGCGCCCTGTGCGGGGCCGCCGCGGCCCTAAAGGCCGAGTACACCCTCCCCGGGGTCAGCCAAACGGTGATCATCACCCGTATGGCCGGCCGCACCCCGGTGCCGCCGGGGGAGAGCCTATCGGCCCTGGCCGCCCACGGGGCCACGCTGGTCATCTTCCTCAGCGCCGGCCTGCTGGAGGAGGTCGCCGCCGCCCTCCAGGCCGGGGGGCTCCCCTCCGATACCCCGGCGGCCCTGGTCTACCGGGCCAGTTGGGCCGATGAAAAAGTCTGCCGCTGCACGGTGGGCACCCTGGCCCAGACCGGCCGGGAGAACGGCATCAGCAAAACCGCCCTGATCTGCGTGGGGCATTTCCTGGGGGAGGACTACCAGCTTTCCCGCCTGTACGACGGCAGCTTTGCCACCGGTTTCCGGGAGGCCCGCCCATGACGCCCACCGCCCTGATCTCCGTCAACCGGGCCGGCGGGGCGCTGGCAGCCCGGCTGGCGGCAGCGTTGCCCGGCTGCGCCTGTACCCGGTACGCCTTCCACCGGTACGCCGGGCCGGGCGAGCAGCCCTTCACCAGCCTTTCTGCCCTTACCGGGGAGCTGTTCCCCCGGTACCGGGCCCTGGTGTTCCTGGCAGCCTGTGGCATTGCCGTGCGGGCGGTGGCCCCCCACCTCCGGCACAAGGCCACAGACCCTGCCGTTGTAGCGGTAGATACCGGGGGCCGGTTCGCGGTGCCCCTGGTGTCCGGGCATCTGGGCGGGGCCAATAGCCTTGCCCGGCACATTGCCCAGGTCCTGGGGGCCACCCCGGTCATCACCACCGCCACCGACGCCGGCGGGGCCTTCTCCCCGGACAGCTTTGCACGGGCCAACCACCTGCATATCCTGGATATGGGCCTGGCCAAAGCCGCCGCCGCCGCGGTACTGGAGG
>CANOFK010000060.1 GCA_947565265.1 uncultured Clostridia bacterium
GGTGGGGGTAGTTCTTCTCGATGAGCACATGGCGGTAGAACCGGCCCATCTCCGGGATGGCAAACACACCGATGCCGCCGAAGGAGCGGGTGGCCACGGGCAGGACCTCGCCCTGGGCCACGTAGGCGCGCAACTGGCAGTCGGCCGTGCTTTGCAGGCGGAAGAAGGTGATGTCGCCGGGGATGATGTCTCCTTCCAGGGTGCCCTGGGTGACCTCTTCAGGCAGGCTGCGGGCCATGATCATCTGGTACTTCATGGTGGGGTTGCAGATTTTGGTGGAGCAGGTGTTGCCGCAGTGGAAACCCATAAAGGTATCGCTGAACTGGTAGGGGAATTTGCCCTCGATATCCGCCTTGTACATATCTTTGGGCACGGTGTTGTTGATGTCCAGCAAAGTCACCACATCGCCGGAAACACAGGTGCCGATGAACTCGGAAAGGGTGCCGTAGATGTCCACCTCGCAGGACACGGGGATGCCCCGGCCGGTGAGCCGGGCGTTGACATAGCAGGGCACAAAGCCGAACTGGGTCTGGAAAGCGGGCCAGCACTTGCTGGTGAGGGCCACGTACTGGCGGTAGCCCTTGTGCTCTTCTACCCAGTCCAGCAGGGTAAGTTCGTACTGGGCCAGTTTCTCCAGGATTTCGGGCTTTTTGTTGCCCTCGCCCAGCTCCGCGGCCATTTCCTTGGCCACCGCCGGGATGCGGGGGTCGCCGCTGTGCTTGTGGAAGGCTTCGAACAGGTCCAGTTCGGAGTTTTCCTCGATCTCCACCCCCAGGTCATACAGGCGCTTGATGGGGGCGTTGCAGGCCAGGAAGTTTAAGGGGCGCGGGCCGAAACTGATGATCTTCAGGGACTTGAGGCCCACCAGGGCCCGTGCGATGGGGATAAACTCGTGGATGCGGTCCGCGCAGTCCTCCGCGTCGCCTACGGGGCTTTCGGGGATGTAGGCCTTGATCTCCCGCAGTTTCAGGTTGTAGCTGGCGTTGAGCATACCGCAGTAGGCGTCGCCCCGGCCACCGATCAGGTTGTCGCCGCTCTCCTCGGCAGCGGCGATGAACATACTGGGGCCGTCAAAATGCTTGGCCAGCAGGGTTTCGGAGATCTCCGGGCCGAAGTTGCCCAGGTAGACCACCAGGGCGTTGCAGCCGTTGGCCTTTACGTCCTCCAGGGCCTGGACCATGTGGATCTCGCTTTCCACAATGCAGATGGGGCACTCGTAGACAGAGGCGGCCTCGGCGGGATATTTGGCGGCCACGGCGGCCATAAGGGCCCGGCGGCGGTCAACGGAAAGGGACTCGGGGAAACAGTCGCGGGAAACGGCAACCACGCCGACCTTGACCTGTGGGATGTTGTTCATGGGGATTCCTCCATTTTTATCAAATTGGCAGTCCTATGCCTATATGATACAGCAAACCACCCCAAAAAGCAACTGCCTGCCGGGGAAATTTTCCGGGGGGCAGGGCTTGTTTGAAAATAGAGGGAATGACGGATTTTTGGCCAGAAGTGGTCAGATTCCAGGAAAAAACCGCAAGCCAACCTGCCGGTTGGCGAGGATTTTTGACGCAGAAGATGGCCGTTTCTGACCAAAAAGACGGCGTTCCCGATTTTTCAAACAAGCCTCAGCCCAGCCAGAGGGACCGCAGGCCGCCGTAGACGATCAACAGGCCAAAGCCCCTGCGAAGCCACAGCACCGGCACCTTTTGGAACACCCGGCCGGACAGCAGGCCCCCCAAAAAGCCGCCGCAGAGGTACGGCCAGGCCAGGGACCAGGACAGGGCCCCCTTGTAAGCGTAGATGGCGGCGGAAACCAGGGAAAGGGGCAGGATGACCCCTACGGACACGGCGAAAGCCTTGCGCTGTTCTAGGCCGGCCCAGCGGGTGAGCAGGGGCACCAGGAACAGCCCGCCCCCGGAACCGAACAGGCCGTTGGCCAGCCCGGCCAGGCCGCCGGTGATCAGGTATTTGGTTTTTTTGCGCATACGGGTTCTCCTCCTTTTGCGTAACGGGACAGGATTAGCTTGCCGCCGGGGCGGGCGTTCATGCGTATTTTTTGCACAAAAGGCCGCATACTGAGGATAGGACAGGCAGACGGGAACAGGAGGCGGCAGATGAAAAAACAGGCGGACATACAAAAACGGGCGGAGGGCCGGGCACGGCGGGTGGCAGGGCGGAAAGCGTACTTCCTGCTGGTGCTGCTGCTGCTGTTGATGGCGGCCGCGGGGCGGTCGATGGCGGGGGTTTCGGGCAATGCGGCGTATGTGGCTGCCGCCGGGCAGCAGAGCATCTACCAGTTGGACGTAGCGAAGTCCAGGGGGACCATATACGACTGCAAGCTGCGGCCCCTGACCGGCATCTCCAGCCGCTGGGTGGCGGCGGTGGCCCCGACCATTGAGGCCATTGGCGCGTTGGAAACGGCCACCGGCGGGCGCTACCGGGAACGGCTGGCCGTGGCCCTGGAGGACGGCAAGCCCTTTGCCATGGAACTGGAGCGCACCGTGGAGCACGCCTGCGTGGATATGTTCCGGGTGCCCAAACGGTATGAGGAGGACCAGTTGGCCCCCCATGTGGTGGGGTACCTGGACGGGCAGGGCAAGGGCGCGGCCGGGGTGGAACTGGCCATGGACGACGCGCTGGACCGGCATAAGGGGGCGGTTTCGGTGTTTTACCAGGTGGACGCGTTGGGCAGGGTGATCGCCGGGGCGCAGCGGATGGTGTCTGACACCATGGAGGCTACGGAAAACGGCGTGGCCGTGACCATTGACAGCGAACTGCAAAGGATGGCGGAGAAGGCCGCGGCCCGGCTGGGGCGGGGGGCGGTGGTAATTACCGAGGTGCCGGGCTGCCAGATACGCGCGCTGGCCAGTATGCCGGACTTTGCGCCCACACAGATTGCCAAGGCGGCACAAAGCCAGGACGCCCCTTTGGTGAACCGGGCTTTTTCCGCCTATGCGCCGGGGTCGGTGTTCAAGCTGGTGACAGCGGCGGCGGAACTGGAAAGCGGCGGGGCTTTGGGGGAATTTACCTGCACCGGCGCGCTGAACGCCGGGGGTTTGCTGTTTAACTGCTATGACGGGGAGCCCCACGGCAAGGTGGACTTGCAGGGGGCCATTGCCCAGTCTTGCAACTGCTATTTTATCAGCGCGGCCAGGGCCATGGGGGGCCAGCCGGTGCTGGAGATGGCCTATAACCTGGGGCTGGGGGCCGGGCAGGAGTTCGGCCGGGGGCTGTACGCGGGGGCGGGCGCCCTGCCGGCGGGGGAGAGCTTGGCCAATGCCCGTGCGCTGGCCAATTTCTCCTTTGGGCAGGGAGCGCTGACTGTGACCCCGGTGCAGATGTGCGGGCTGCTGAACGCCATTGCCGCCGGCGGGGTGTATAACTCGCCCAAACTGATAGAGGGGCTGGTGGACGGGGCGGGGAACCTGGAACCCCAGCAGGCGGTGACGGACATCAGCCGGCAGGCAATGAGCGGTACCGCGGCCCGGCGGCTACAGGACTACCTGGTACAGGCGGCCAAGGAGGGGACCGGGGCCGGGGGCAACCCGGAGAACTGCGTGTGCGGCATCAAAACCGGCACCGCGCAGACCGGGGTGTATGCGGATGGGGAGGAGTGCGCGCACTTTTGGTATTGCGGCTTTGTGGGGGACGGAAGCGGGCCGAAATACTGCATTACGGTGCTTAGGGAATCGGTGGTGCAGGACGGGGGCGTGACGGCCGGGGTGTTCCGGGAGATAGCGGGGAAACTGGGGGAGATGCTGGCAGAGGGGGCGTAGAGTTAGGGTCTGTTTTAAAAGCGGAGAACTATGGGATTTTTGCCCGATTTCGAAAGAAAATCGAAAGTGGGCATCTTCTGCGTTAAAAATCCCCGTCTTGGCGATTGGCAAGGGAAAGCGGTGCGCTAGAGCCTGTTTTAAAACCGGAGAAAGGTGGGATTTTTGTCCCAAAACGAGGGCTTTCAAGGAAAAAACCGCCAGAAAGGCTTGCCGCCTTTTGAGGATTTTTGACACAGTAAGCACCGTTTTGGGGCAAAACAGACGGCGTTTCGGCGTTTCAAAACAGGCTCTAGGACGGAAACAAGACGGTACCTAAGGCGTTGGCCGCGAATTGTGCGGCGTTGCCTTTACGAGAAGGCCCGGAAAGGAGGTTTGCGGGATGTCTGTGGTGCTGGATGTGCTGGTGGGGTTTTTGACCGGCGTTTTGTCCGGGTTTGGCATTGGGGGCGGCACGTTGCTGCTGCTGTGGCTGACCATGGCCCAGCAACTGCCCCAACTGAAGGCCGGGGCCGTTAACCTGGTATACTTTATTGCCTGCGCCCTGCCGGCGCTGTGGGGGCACAGGAAAAACGGCCTGCTGGACACAAAGGCCGTGCTGTACTGCGCGCTGGCAGGGGTGCCGGCCTGCGTGGCGGCTTCCCTGCTGGCGGCGGGGATGGATACCAGCCTGCTCAGGCGCATTTTTGGCGGGTTTATCCTGGTGGTGGGCCTGCGGGAGGTGTTTTGCAAAAAGGGCTGAGGGGGGCTTTTGGGAGGACTTGGCGGCGGGCGCAAAAAAGGCAGGCCCTTGGAAGTGGGGGCCTGCCTGATCTTCTGTTTGGGGGTTAGCGGTTGCGGTAGAGGCGGTCGGCGGTGATGGTGTTGACCAGGGTGTAGACGCCGTCGAACACAAAGCCCAGGCCGATGAAAACCACCAGGGTTTCTAAAGTGGCAAAGGGCCGCAGCACCATGACGGCCCCGAAAACCGCCAACAGGCAGGCCGCGGACAGGGAGAGCCACCATTTTTCAAAGCCGAGGGCTTTCATGTCCAGGGCGGTTTTGACGGCGGAGAGGCTGTCTACCAGAATATAGAGGCCCAGGGCCGCCGGGATGATGGACACCAAAAACCGGGGCGTTACCAGCAGAAAGACGCCCAAAGCCACAAGGGTGATGCTTAAGAACAGGTCGAACCGCTGGGCGTAGCTGCCGCCGCCTTTCCAGTACCCAAAGGCCCGGACCAGGCCGTACCCCAGGGTGACCAGGCCGATGAGCGCACAGGCCCATTGCAGGGCCGTGCCGGGGAAGAGCAGGAGGATGACCCCCAGCGCGGTGTACAGCACGGCGGAGAGCACCAGGCTGTTGCGGATGCTTTTCAACATAAAAGACCAACTCCTTAGAAGAATTTGACCATCGTATACTCGTCGGCATAGCTGCCGTCGGGGTATTTGAGCGCCCGGGGGCGGGTGCCGGTGACGGTAAAGCCAAAGCTTTTGTACATACGGAGGGCCCGCTCGTTGTGGGCGACCACGTCCAACTCTACCTGCTCGCAGCCGTGGGCCCGGCACCAGGCCAGGCAGGTTTCCATCAGCCTGCCGCCGATGCCAAGGCCCCAGAACTCCCGCAGGACGGAGAAGGCCACGGCCCCCCGGTGGCGGAAACGCTCGCCGGGGGCGGGCACCAGGGCCGAGCAGTTGCCCACCAGCCGGCCACCGTACTGGGCCACGTACCATTGCAGGTTGGGGTTGGCGGGCAGGGCGCGGAGTATCTCGGCCTCCCGCTCTACGGTAAATTGGCGGTCGAACTCCCCGGGGTTGCGGGCCAGGAAAGGGGTTTGCCCGTCTGCTTTGACCATGAGGCTGACAAGCTCCGCCGCGTCCTCCGGGGTGGGCGGGCGGACGGTGAGGGTTTCCCCGTTTTTCAGTAAGTATTCCATGGAGGGAGGCTCCTTCCTTAAGGGTGGGAGATGAAACGGGCCAGCGCGGCCGCGATCTCCAAGTGGGTGGTATCGTGCTGGGTGCCGGAGAGGCTGCCCTCTTCCAGGCGGGGGTCCCAGGCGGGGGCGTCCAGCAGGTCGCCGCTGGTGAGGAAGTAGTACAGCTCATAGCCCCTGAAATCGCACACGGCCTGGAGGGCGGCGCATTCCATCTCCACCGCGATACAGCCCGCAGCCTTGCGCCGGGCGAAATGGCCCTGGGTTTCCCGGAAGATGGCGTCGGTGGTCCAGGTGCCGCCGGTAACATAGGGGATGCCCCTCGACCGCCGGGCCGTTCGCCGAACACTTTTTTCTTTTTTGCGGACGCCCTGGGCGGGGTAAACGCCGGGGCGTTTATTTGCTTTCCTCCCGCAGCTTTACCCGGCGGATTTTCCCGCTGATGGTTTTGGGCAGGTCCTCCCGGAACTCGACGATACGGGGGTATTTATAGGGGGCGGTGTGCTTTTTCACGTAGGCTTGGATCTCTTTTTTCAACTCGTCGCTGGGCTGGGTGCCCCGGGTGAGCACAATGGTGGCCTTGACCACCTGGCCCCGTACCGGGTCCGGGGCGGCGGTGACGGCGCACTCCAGTACATAGGGCAGCTCCATAATGACGCTTTCGATCTCAAAGGGGCCGATGCGGTAGCCGCTGGACTTGATCACGTCGTCGGTACGGCCCACATACCAGAAGTAGCCGTCCTCGTCCCGCCAGGCGGTGTCGCCGGTGTGGTACATCCCGTCGTGCCAGGCCTCCCGGGTGAGGTTTTCATCCTGGTAATAGCCCAGGAACAGCCCGCAGGGGGCCCCTTTGTCCGTGCGGATGACGATTTCGCCGGTTTCGCCTACCGGGGCGGTTTTGCCGTTGGGCAGCACCACGTCCACATCATACAGGGGGCTGGGCACGCCCATGGAGCCCACCTTGGGCACGCTGCCCACGGGGTTATAGATGACGCAGGTGGTTTCCGTCTGGCCGAAACCCTCCATCAGCCGCAGGCCCGTGGCCCGTTTCCACTGCTCGTAGACCTCCGGGTTCAGGGCCTCGCCGGCGGTGGTGGAGTACT
>CANOFK010000061.1 GCA_947565265.1 uncultured Clostridia bacterium
TCGCAAAGCGAACATCGAAAGCGGCCATCTTCTGCGTCAAAAATCCTCGTCAACCGACAAGGTTGACTTGCGGTTTTTTCCTGGAATCTGACCACTTCTGACCAAAAATCCGGCATTCCCTCTATTTTCAAGCAAGCCCTGAACCGCCCTAGGCAAAGAGAAAAGCCCCCGGAGAACCGGGGGCTTTTTTGTTTGGGTATGTAGGGCCTGGCGGGGCTAGGCCGGTTACTCCAGCTTGCCGGCGATGGATTGCAGGTGGTTGATGATTTCCAGGTGCTGGGGGCAATGGCTTTGGCAGGCCCCGCACTGGATGCAGGCGCTGGCCTTGCCGCCCTCGGCGGTGGCGTGCTTGTAGTGGCCCTGGGCGCGGGAGAGGTCGCCGTATAGGGTGAGCTGGTTCATGGCGGCGATAGCGCCGGGGATGTTGATCTTTTGAGGGCAACCGTCTACGCAGTACTTGCAGGCGGTGCAGGGGATGGTGGGGGTGTTCTTGAGCACATCCACCACCTGGGCGACCACGGCGCGCTCCTGGCTGCTGAGGGGCTGGAAACCGGCCATATAACTGAGGTTGTCCTGCATTTGGGCCATATCGCTCATGCCGGAGAGCACGGTGATGAGGCCGTCCAGGCTGGCGGCGTAGCGTACCGCCCAGGAGGCTACCGAGGCGTTGGGGTCGGCGGCCTTGAAAATGCCCTGGACTTCCGGGGTCATGGTGGCCAGGGCGCCGCCCTTGACCGGCTCCATAATAATGACGGCCTTGCCGTGGCGGCGGGCAGTTTCGTAGCACAGGCGGGCCTGCACGCCGTCGCTGTCCCAGTCGGCATAGTTGATTTGAAGCTGGACGAACTCGGCCTCCGGGTGTTTGGAGAGGATGTCCTCCAGCACGTCGGCGGAGTCATGGAAGGAGAAGCCGATGTGCTTGGCCCGGCCCTGCTCTTTTAGCTGCCTGATGAACGCCCAGGCGCCCAGGTCCTCGGCCTTTTGGGCGCTCTCTTTGCCCAGGGCGTGGAGCAGGTAGAAGTCGTAGTAGCTGAGCCCGGCCCGGTCCAGGGACTCTTGGAATACCCTTTCCATGTCCGCGGGCTCTTTCAGGTCCCACAGGGGCAGCTTGGTGGCGCACTGGAAACTGTCCCGTGGGTAGCGGTCTACCACCGCCTCTTTCAGGGCGACTTCGGACTTGCCGCCGATGTACACATAGGCGGTGTCAAAGTAGGTGAACCCTTTTTCCATAAAGGCGTCCACCATCTGTTTGACCTGCTCCATGTCGATCTCTTCGCCCTGCATGGGCAGGCGCATCAGGCCAAAGCCCAGCTTTTTGATGTCTTGTCCCAAATACTTTTCAGCCATAAATGACCCTCCTGATCAAACTGATCTGATTTTACCCATTATACCACATGGAGCCCGCTCCAAGTCAAGGGGGAAATACAGAAAATGGGGAAACCGGCGGGGACCCCAGCCCCCGTTTCAGCCCACGTTTCAGCCCCCGTAGCGCACATGCTCGTAGGCCTCGTGGAGGGCGGGGTCTTGCAGGCCGGCGGCGGACTCCAACTGGGCGGGGGTGTGGCAGGGGTCGGGGCGGTCTTTGGTGGCCCGCAGGATGGCCCGGCGGTAGCGGCGGCGGACAGTGGCGGCGTGGCTGCGGTCCCACAGGCGGGGGCAGGCCAGCTCCGCGGCCAGGGGCTCAGACCGGTCCCGGTCGGACCGGTCCAGGGACTGGATCAGGTCGCGGCTGTCGGTATAGCTGCGGCGGAAGTTGCGGAATAGCCCGCGGACGGCTGCGGCCAGGGCAACCAGCCCAATGGCGCCGGCCAGCCCGAACAGCAGGTAGCTGAACCACTCCGGGATCTGCCAGGTGGGGCCGTCCACCAGCTTGCTCAGGTCCATATCCATGCCGGCGGCAGGGGGGGCGGCCGGCTGCTCGGCCGGGGTATAGGGGGTGTAGGCGGCATCCCGCCGCTGCTCGGGCAGGGTGATGCGGGTGGCGCCCGGATCGCCCAGGGCCACGGGCAGCAGGAGCAGGCCGGCCAGCAGCACCCCGGAAAGGGACGTCCAACCCGCTATGCGCCAGATACGCCGGGTGGGCAGGCCGCTGATGCTGCGGTTGAGGCGTAGGTAGGCATCTACACGGGCCAGGCTGTGATGGCACAGGCAGGCCAGCAGGTACAGCACCCCGCCCAACAGGCTGACCTTTTGCAGGGCCGGCAGGCCCAGTATGGCGCTGCAAAGCCAGGCCGCCCCAAACAGCCCCAGCATGGGCAGGGCGGGGCTGTCGAACAGGGACTGGACCGGGCCTTCGTCTTCCTCGGCCAGGCGGGCCCGCAGGCGGAACAGGCACATAAGGCCCATGAACACCGTGCCGCCGGGGTGGCCGGCCAGGGGCCAGCACAGGGCGCACAGCACCAGGGAGGTGAGCAGGAATTGCCACAGGGCCCGCTGGCGCTTGATGGCGTGGTAGCACAGGGCCGAGGGGACGGCGAAGAGCACCCCCCGCCAGAATGCCTGGGCAGGGGACAGGGGCACGGAGATGATAAGGGGCAGCAGGCCGTAGACCAGGGCAAAGAGCATACCGGCGGCCAGCCCGCAATGCAGCCAGGCCAGCCACCGCAACAGGACGGGCAGGAGGGCCTCTACAGAGGGGAGGGGGAAACGTTTGGCCATAAGGGGGCTCCTTTCTTGGGGGTTAGAACTCGATAAACAGCACGTCTACGTTTTTGTGGAAGGCCAGGGCCTTCCGGTTTTCCTCTGTGGTGCCAAGGCCGCAGGGGATCAGCCGCAGGCCGTGGCCCTTGCCGGTAAAGGCCGCGAAGGCCTCGCCCAGGTCGTCCCGCAGGCTGCGGGAGATGAGCACCAGCAAGTCGTCCTCCCCGGCGGGGCGGGGGGCGCAGGCGCACACCGGGGGGAGGCCCGGCCCGCCCTCCAGGCAGGCCAGCTTTTTCTGCAAAAACAGCAGGCTGCCTGCCCCGGACACGCTTTCCAGCCGCCAGGGCTCCGCGGACTGGACGTCGTTGCCGTTGCTGTAAAGGCCCAGCTCTACGCCCTCGGCCAGCAACCGGCCGGCCAGGGAGCAGGCAAGGCGCACCCCGGCCTCGTTGAGGAAACCGCCCTGCATCCCCCCGCCCTCCATGTCGATGAGGAACAGCACCCGCTGGGAGAGGGTGGACTCGTGGAGGTTGACCAGCAACTGGCCGGCCCGGGCGGTGGCCTTCCAGTTGATGTACTTCATGGGGTCGCCCCGGGCGTACTCCCGCAGGCCGGCAAAGGCGAAGGGGTCATCGCAGACGCGCTTGCGGCTGAGCACCGCGCCCATCAGCCGGGCATAGGGGATTTGGACTTGGGCGGTGGGCACCGGCCGGGGCAGCACGTAGAACTCGGTATTTTGGGGCAAGCGGCCGATGTACCGGCGGGTCAGGGACAGGTCCTGGGCGGTCAGGCCGGTTTCGTTGATGCGGAAATAGCCCCGCCCAGCGCACCGGAAGTCCAGAAGGCGGGTGATCTTTTGGTGGGCGGCTACGGCGAACACGTCCCGGCGGTAGGTCTGGTCGCTGAGGGAGGCGTTCTGGCCGTCGCCAAACTGGAGCCGGCGGTCCATGTGGAAACTGATCTCCAGCACCGGCAGGGGCAGCGGCTTGCGGTTGGTGATGACCTCCCGCAGCACGGAGGTTTCCCCCTCGGCGGCATAGTCCTGGGTGAACTGGATGGAGCAGCCCAGGCCCTTTTGCCAGAAACGGTCGTACAGCCGGCGCAGCAGGAGGAAGAGCAGCAGCAGCGCGGCGAAAAGGAGGAGGATAGGTATCATTTGTCCCAGTCCTCCGTGGGCACGGGCACGGAGTCCAGCAGGCCGGCGGCCGCCTGCTTTTGCTGGTGGGTGCCCGTCATGCCCGTAACGGACAGGCGGTGGGCAATGACCGGCAGGGCCACGGCCTTTACATCTTCGGGAGTGACAAAGGCCCGCCCCTGCACCAGGGCATAGGCCTGGCAGGCCCGCAGCAGGGCCAGGGTGCCCCGGGGGCTGACCCCCAGCTCGATGCCCTTATGGGCCCGGGACGCCTGGGACAGGGAGGCGATATAGCCCAGCATGGTTTTATGTACGTGGATCTGCCGGGCCTGCTGCTGGAGGGCTACCACGTCCTCTTGGGTGCATACGGGGGAGAGGCCCTCCAGGGGCTCGGCGTTTTGGAAACGCTCCAGGATGGCGACCTCCTGCTCCTGGGAGGGGGGCGTCATGGCGATGCGCATAAGGAAACGGTCCAGTTGGGCTTCGGGCAGGGGGTAGGTGCCCAGGGTTTCTACCGGGTTTTGGGTGGCCAGCACAAAGAAGGGCGGCGGCAAGCGGCGGGTCACGCCGTCTACCGTGACCTGGCCCTCTGCCATGCACTCCAAAAGGCTGGACTGGGTGCGGGGGGTGGCACGGTTGATCTCATCGGCCAGGAGGATGTTGCAGAATACCGGCCCGGGGCTGAAGGTGAACTGCCCTTTTTGCTGGTCATAGAAGTTCAGGCCCGTTACGTCGGAGGGCAGCAGGTCCGGGGTGAACTGCACCCGCCCAAATTGGGCCGATACCGACTTGCTGAGGGCCCGTGCCAGTACCGTTTTGCCCATGCCGGGCACGTCCTCGATGAGCACATGGCCCCCCGCCAGCAGCGCGGTGAGCAGCAGGTCTGTCACCTCCTCTTGCCCTACCAGCACGGCGGCTATGTTCTTTTTGACTGCTTGCAATACGTTTTCCATATGGCTTGTACTCCTTTCCTGGGTTGGTTTGGGGCCCCGGCGGCCTTTGGTGGCCTCCAGTGGCCTCCGGCGGCCGAGTGGGCCCCTTTGCACGGGCGGGGAAACAGGGATGACGCGCCCCTGAGGGGGGAACGGTAGGATTTGTTTTTTTTATTTGGCGCTTGGTGGGGGCGATCGAAAAAAGAAGAAAAAGTAAATGTAGCACCCGGCCTATGTGGAAAAGGTTGGGTGGGGGAGAGGGGACGCTCCCAAGGGCCACAAAAAAGTTTTGCCCACTTTTTCAAAAGTGGCGGGGATTCTCAAGGGGCGGCGCCCCTTGAGCCGCCGGAGGCCCAAAGGGGCAGGGACTCTAAAGGGGCGGGGGGCGCTCAGGGGGCCCGGCTCAGCAGTTCTTCTACGGCGCGGAGGTTTTCGCGCTCGACGGAGATGAGGCGCTGGGTTTGGGCGCGGAGGGCGGGGCGGGCGGGGGCCTGGGCGGCTGCAGAGGCGATGGCGGCATCCAGCCAGCTTTCGGTGAGGTCGGAGAGCTCGACCCACTGGCCGTAGCCCAGATAGCGCAGGAAGGAGCCGATTTTGGGGTCATAGCTGACGCCCACCAGGGGGGCGCCGCTGAGGGAGGAGAAGATCAGCCCGTGCAGGCGCATGGAAACGGCGACCTCCATGCGGGCCAGCACGCCGATGAGCAGCTCGGGGGCGGCGCCGGTAAGGAGCACGCCGGGCTTTTTCATGTGGGCGGCCACCCGCTGGGCAGCGGCCTGGTCTTGCAGGCTGTTGATGGGGAGGAAAAGGGGCTCAAGGCCCAGTTGGGCCCGGGCTTTTTCCGCACAGCGGGCGATGATGGGGGCCTTTTCGGTAAAGCCCGGCCAACTGCGCAGCAAAAAGCAGATATACCGGCCGTTGGGGTCTACCCCCTGGGTGCGCAGGAACTTTTCTACCTGGGGCCCGTCCTCGGAGGGGAGCACCAGGGCGGGGTCGCTGCTCAGGCGGACGGTTGGGCGGGTGACGCCGTAGGCGGACAGCTCTTTGACCGAGTCCGGCTCCCGGAGGGTGATCATATCCACCGAACTGTTCAGCACCCGGCGCACCAGCGCCTGGTTGCGCCCGCCCCGTACCGGGCCGATGCCGCAGCCGTACATATCCACCCGGTTGCCTAGGCGCTTGGCCAGCCACAGGGTGAGCAGGTAATACCACAGGCTGCGGTGGCTGGTGGCGTTTTGGATCAACGTGCCCCCCCCGTTGATGTACAGCCGGGAGCGGTGCATCTGGCGCATAATTTTCGGCAGGTTAAAGGTGTATACCGCGTTTACCCGGTAGCGCTGCTTGATGCTTTGGGTGTTTTTGGCCAGCACGGTGATGGGCACGTAGGGGTCCAGCCCCTGGACGGACCGGATGATGGACTTGAGGATGGCGTCATCCCCGGCGTTGCCGTGGCCGTAGGCCCCGCAGACCACCACCCCGTCCCGACCGGGATGGGCCTTTTTGCGGGCTTCCCGCTCCAGGATGCGCTGGTAGATCTCCATCTGCCGCTGGACCATGCTCTCGATGGAGTACTCCTGCCGGGCCTGCCGGTAGAGGCGGTCGCCCAGTTCCTGGCGGCGCTGGGGGTCCTGGGCCAGCTCGACCAGGTGGCGGGCCAGGGCCTGCTCGTCCCGTGGCTCGAAGAGGATGCCGGTTTCCCCGTCCTTGATCAGCGCCGGGATGCCCCCCACATTGGTGGAGATGGTGGCCTTGTGCATCCGGGCCCCCTCTGTGAGCACATAGGGGAAACCCTCGGAAAGGGAGGTGAGCAGGGCGATATCAACGGCGTTGAAAAAGGAGTTTATATCCTTTTGCCAGCCGGCAAAGCAGACCCGGTCCGTCAGGCCCAACTGGGCGGTAAGCTGCCGGAGCTTTTCCAGGTCCTCCCCGTCGCCGGCAATGGCCAGTTTCAGGTTGGGCTGCCGGCCACAGGCGATCTTCATGGCGCGCAGGAGGGTGGGGATGTCCTTAACCGGGGAGAGCCGGGCCACGATGCCCGCCACCACGTCGCCGGGCTGGGG
>CANOFK010000062.1 GCA_947565265.1 uncultured Clostridia bacterium
GCTTGAAAGCACCTTTAGTATACCACAGGTTTTACACTTTTGCAATGGGGTTTCTGCGGAAAATCCGGCATTTTCACGATAAAAAATGCACAAAGACGGCTTACAAGAAAGTACACTTTTTTGCAAAATAGCCCGTCTGCGTTTCCTCCCCTTTTTCCGCCGCCCCCGCCTTATACCGAAAGGTAGAAACCGCCATCCCGCACTCCCTGGCCGCCTGTGTGCAGGTAATGGCCCCTTCCCGCCACCGCCTGCAGGCCGCCTGAAAACTCTCCGGCAAAGGCGCCGGCGGCCTGCCAAAGCGCACTCCCCTGGCCTTGGCCGCGGCTATCCCCTGTTCCTGCCGCCGCCTGATGTTCACCCGTTCGTTTTCCGCCACAAAAGAGAGGATCTGCAACACCAGGTCGGCAATAAAGGTGCCCATCAGGTCCTTGCCCCGCCGGGTGTCCAGCATGGGCATATCGATAATGCAGATATCCGCCCCCTTTTCCTTTGTAATGCGTTGCCACTGGGCCTGTATCTCCCGGTAATCCCGCCCCAGCCGGTCTATGCTCAGCACATACAGCAGGTCGCCGGGCCCCATGCGCCCCATCAGCGCCCGGTACTGGGGCCGGTGAAAATCCCTGCCCGACTGCTTGTCCACATAAAGGTTGCCCGCCGGCACCCCCTGCTGGGCCATGGCCGCCAGTTGCCTGGCCTCGTTCTGGTCGCTGCTGGAAACCCGAATATAACCAAACGTGTTCATACGTTCCTCCTTTTGCCGTTGATTTTCCCTCCCCACTCCCTACTGTGCCCGTTTCCTCCCTCAAATAACAAAAAACGGCCCGGAAGCAAACCGCTTCCGGGCCGTTCCCTACGCGCTTACCCGCTACACCAATTCATAACTCACAAAGGCAAACCGCCTGCTGTCCCCGGCCCAGGAGTTCACATTGATGCTCCCCTGCCCGCCGAACAGGGGCAAAAGCAGGCGCTGGTTGGCCCCGTCCCCGTCCATCATCCACAGTTCCACCGGCATATTGGGCAAATGTTCCTGCGGCTCCAACTGTTCTGGCCCGTAAGAGAGGTACACCACCTTCTTCCCGTCCGGCGAGATATGCCCAAACCAGTTATTCCGCCGGTTCCGGGTGATCTGTACCGGGTTGCCTCCGTCCCGGTCCATCCGCCACACCTGCATCAGCCCCGACCGGGTGGAGTTATACCAGATATGCCGCCCGTCCGGCGAATACTCCGGCCCGTCGTTAAACCCGCCCCTGGTCAGCCGCCGTTCCGGGCCGCCCTCTGCCGGCACGGTATAGATGTCCACCTCCTGCCGGCCCTCCACCTGCCGGAAGGCGCAGTACGCCAGTTCCTTCCCGTCCGGCGACCAGCCGTGCAGGTAGCTGGGGCTCTCCGGGGTCACGCACCGGGCCTCGCCCCCGTCCATGGGCACGATGTATATGCGCGAGGCATACCCCGCCGGGTCGTCGTTATGGCTGACGGCCAGGCTCTTTTCGTCCGGCGAGGGCACATGGTCGTTGTTACACTGCCGGCACGGCCCGGTGTCCAGCAGGCGTTCCGTGCCGGACACCAGGTCAAAGGCAAACATACGCCCGTCCCCGTTAAACAGGATGGTGTCCGAATGTTTCAGCCAGTTAGGCGCCTCCACCACCCGGTCAAACCGGGCCACCGTGTCCACCTGCCCGGTTTCCCCGTCGCAGATGTGCAGGTAGCTTACCGTATGTTTGCGGTTGCTGTAGGCAAAGCCGTTCAGCGTCCGGCAGGCGGCGGCCAGCCCGCCGGGCACGTCCCCCTCAAAGTGTTCCTGGTCAATAAACTGGGGGATATCCCAAGCCTGGGCCAGGCCGAAACAGGCCGCCAGATCCACAATCCCCGTGCCAAGGGGAACGTCGGCAGGCCCGCCCTGTGGGCCCACGTCCTTGTAGTGCAAAGACTTCACCCGCCAGGCGTTCCGGCGCAAAAACGCCACCGGGTCCTCCCCGCCGGCCTGTACCCAGCCCACATCCACCTGGGCGTACACCCGGCCCATGCACAAATCCAGCAGGCGCTCATAGGCCGTTACCCCGGCAATTTTAGCGCGGATGTCCCCCGCCTCGTTGTGCAGCAGCAGGCGCACCCCCACCTCTTCCAACTGGGCGGCGGCCTGCATATACCTAAGCGCTGTCTGGTGCAGGCTGGTTTCCGAGAGGTCCTCCGGGCTTTTCACCACCAGATGCCGCAGCCCCAGGTCCTTTGCCAGCGCCTTCCAGCCGGGCAGCGCCCCGGCCAGCCCCTGGGCAAACAGGTGGGCCGAAGTCACCCGCAGCCCCAGCCGCCGGATTTCCTCCCTATGGGCCGCCAGCCAATCCGCGGGCCATACCGCCCCCCCAGGCGCGGGGGTTTCCCCCAGCGCCAGGCAGGGTTCTATTTCCTCTATCCCCGCGCCCGCCAGGGCGCGCAGTTTCGCCATCCTGTCCCCGTCCATGCCCTGTAACGGGCCGTATAATTGTACGCCAAATTTCATCCTGATTCCCTCCATAGGCCTCGCACTTGACATCCCGTCCGGGATGATGTAAAGTTAAGGCAATACCGCATTATTCTAAGTAGCATATGGCAGCAGGGATTTTTTTCGTCAGAGCGCATAAAGGATGCGCAGGCAAGCTGACGCTTGTCAAGCAGACTGTGTGTGCTATGACGGAAATAATCACCTGCGAGATGCTGCTTAAGGCGATAGCCGTGAAAGGTGCGGTGTTGCCTTAAGCCAACGATTCTTACAGTTCCAGGCTGCCCATCAACCGTTCCGCAGAGAGCCCGGCCTTGTAGCGCTCCAAAAAGGCGGCAAAGCCCGCCCTGTCCGCCGGCCGGGGCAGTTCCCGGCTGCCCTTCGCCCCGGCAAATACCTCCGCGGCCAAATACTCCTCCAGGCTGCGGCCCTGCCCCAGCTGGCTGAACATCGCCAGCACCGCCATGCCCCAGGGCCCGCCCTCGCCGGCCGTTTCCATTACGGAAACCGGCACGCCCAGGGCGCCGGCCATCAGCCGCTGGCCCACCACCGGGGTCTTGAACAGCCCCCCATGGCCGTAAAGCTCGTCCAAAGCGGCCTTTTCCTGTTCCAGCAGCAGGTCCATGCCGATCTTCAGCGGGGCCATGGCCGCGTAAAGCTGGGCGCGCATAAAGCCGCCCAGGGTCAGGGCCTCTTCCGGCCGGCGGGCCAGCATGGGCCGCCCCTGCTCCAGCCCGATCACCGGCTCCCCGGCATAGCAGTTATAGCTTACCACCCCGCCGCAGTCCGCCGGCCCGGCCAAGGCCGCCTGATACAGCAGGTCGTACAGCCGGGGCCTGGAAAGCTGGGCCCCGGCCTCCTCCAGCAGCCCGGCAAACAGCCCCACCCAGGCGTCCAGGTCAGAGGTGCAGGTATTGCAGTGCACCATGGCCACCGGACGGCCCGCGGGGGTCGTCACCATATCCAGTTCCGGGTAGACCTTCGAAAGGGGCCTTTCCAGCACCACCATGGCAAAAATCGATGTGCCCGCCGATACATTGCCGGTGCGGGGCGCCACGCTGTTGGTGGCCACCATGCCCGTGCCCGCGTCGCCCTCCGGCGGGCAAAAGGGGATACCCGCCTGCAAGGCCCCGGCAGGGTCCAGCAGCTTTGCCCCTTCCGGGGTCAGGGAACCGGCCGCCGCCCCGGCGGGCAACACCTGGGGCAGCACGTCCCGCAGCCGCCAGGCGTAGCCCGCCCCCTCTACGATACGGTCAAACTTGTCCAGCATCCCCGTGTCAAAGCCGCAGGCCCCGCTGTCAATGGGGAACATCCCCGCGGCCTCGCCCACGCCCATCACCTTTTGCCCGGTCAGTTTCCAGTGCACATACCCTGCCAGGGTGGTCAGGTAGCCCAGTTGGCCCACGTGTTCTTCCCCCAGCCGTATGGCCCGGTACAGGTGGGCAATGCTCCACCGCTGGGGTATGTTGAACCCAAACAGGTCCGTCAGCAGCCGGGCTTCCTCCCCGGTCACGGTGTTGCGCCAGGTACAAAAAGGCGCCAACTGCCTGCCGTCCTTGTCAAAGGGCAGGTAGCCGTGCATCATGGCCGATACGCCAATGGCGCCCACACGTTCCAGGGTAACGCCGTACTTTTCCCGCACTTCGCCGGCCAGGCGGGCGTAGGCGGCCTGTATCCCGGCCCACACATCGTCCAGGTGATAGGTCCAAAGCCCGTCCTCCAGCCGGTTTTCCCAGTCAAAGGCCCCGGCGGCCAGGGGCTGGCAGCCGGGCCCTACCAGCACGGCCTTTATGCGGGTAGAGCCCAGCTCAATACCCAGGGCGGTTTGGGCGGATGAAATGATCAGGGGGATGTTCATATGGGGTACCTCGTTTCCATTGGGTTTTTGTCCGTACCACCATCATATACCCCATGCCCCACATAAGCAAGCAAACGTTTCTGAAAATATTTTTGCGATCCATGCAACCGGACCGCAAAGTTTGGGATTCTTATAAATAGACAGGCAAAACAGGAGAGAGGCGAACATCTATGCCATGGGACCATCAGCTTTTGGTGCGGCTACGGGAACAGGACCCCGCCGCGCTGGAAACCGCCATCCGCCGTTATTCCCCCTACGTGGCGGCCGTAGCCAAAAAGACCCTGGGCCCCCTGGGCGCCCAGCAGGATGTGGAGGAACTCACCTCCGACGCGTTCGTGGCCCTGTGGCAGAACGCCGGTAAGCTGCGGGATGACAGCGACCTGAAATACTGGCTGGCCGTGGTGGTCCGCAACGCGGCCCTGCGGTACCGGCAAAAGCTGGGCCAGGAACTCCCCCTGGAAGAGAACCTGGTCTTTGACGCCCACACCCCGGAAACCGAGGCAGAGCGCAGCGAGCAGGCCCGCCTGGTGCGCTCCGCCGTGGACGGCATGGAGAGCGTGGACCGGGAGATCTTCCTGCGCCACTATTTCTGGCGCCAAACCGTCCACGAGATCGCCGGCGACATGGCCAAAAACCAGTCCGCCATTAAAAGCCGGCTGGCAAGGGGCCGCGAAAAGCTGAAAAAAGTGCTGCAAAAGGAGGACTGCCTGCTATGAGCCAAATTGATAAGCTGGTCAACAAAGCTTTCCCGGACGAGTTGCGCCATGTAGAGCCCATAGACGTGGACGGGGACGCCCTCATCGCCCGCACCATGGAAAAGCTGGGCCTACCCCAGCCTACAACCCGGCCCGCAGCGCCCCAGGGCAAGGCTCCAAAAGGGGAGCGGCTGGTGGCCGTCCCGCTGGTAGCGGTGCGCCACCTTTGGGTCAACCGGGCGGGCTGGGCCCTGGCCGCCTGCCTGGTGCTGGCCTGCGGCATATACTGGGGCCCCCGGCTGCTGCGCGACCTGGGCTTTGGCAGCCGGGCCCCTGCCAGCCAGGGGGATGCCGCCTCCCATGGCTATGTGCAGGATACCGGCAGTTCCGCCGCTCCGGGCAACGGCCTCTCCGTGGCGGTGGATGTGACAGAGGTCAAAACGGCCGGCCGGGGCTTTTCCGTCAGCCTGTACTTTTATGACCAGGCCACCCACCAGGCTATAGATACAAGGGAGGTCAGCCTCTACGATATCACCCTGGCCAACCGGGACGGCGGGGTGTTCCAGTACGACAGCCGGGCCAACCGCAACGGTACCGTCACCCTCACCTTTGACAACTGGGATAAAAACGCCCAGCCCGCCCCCTTCACCTTAACCGTCAACCGCCTGACCGCCGGTGAAGCCGGCGGCGTCCTCGCCTGGGAGGCGCAGTGCAGTTTCCAGGTGGACCCGGAAAACTAGCCCCCCTTACCACGCCCTGCCCGCCGCCCCCGCCGCTGGGGGCGGCCCTTTTTTGCCCGGCCGGGGCCGGTTCACACATTGTTCACTTGTTTTTCTTGCATTTGCCACAGTTTCAGTATAAAATAGGATAGAATACAGGGACATTCCGCTCTTATGCCCACGAAAACATAGAAGAGGTGTTAAAATGGCTGTTGGGAAGATCCTCATCGTAGACGATGATACCAATATCTGCGAGCTTTTGCGGCTCTACGTAGAGAAGGAGGGCTTTACCTCCCAAATGGTCCACGACGGCGAAAGCGCGCTGAAAAAGTTCGACAGCTTTTCCCCCGACCTTATCCTCCTGGACATTATGCTGCCCGGCCTGGACGGCTGGCAGGTCTGCCGGGAGATCCGCAAAAAGTCCACTTGCCCCATCATCATGCTTACCGCCAAAGGGGAGGTGTTCGACAAGGTGCTGGGCCTGGAGCTGGGCGCCGACGACTACGTGGTCAAGCCCTTTGAGGGCAAAGAGGTGGTGGCCCGTATCAACGCGGTGCTGCGCCGCAGCGGCAAGCCGGGGGACAAGCGTGACGAAAACAAAGAGGTGTCCTACGACGGCCTCACCATCAACTTGACCAATTACGAGTTGAAGGTCAACGGCAGGCAGGTGGATACGCCCCCCAAAGAGATGGAGCTCATCTACCATCTGGCCTCCAACCCCAACCGGGTGTTCACCCGGGACCAGCTCCTGGACGAGGTCTGGGGCTTTGACTACTACGGCGACAGCCGCACCGTGGACGTGCACATCAAGCGCCTGCGGGAAAAGCTGGAGGGCGCCTCGGACAAGTGGACCCTGAAAACCGTGTGGGGCGTGGGCTATAAGTTCGAGGTAAAGGGCTAAACTATGCAAAGAAGTATCTTTAAGCGCTACATGGGCATCACCATGGTCATCGTGTTCCTCATCACCCCGCCCAGCAGGGTAAAGCTGAGGAACACGATGACCATGGTGAT
>CANOFK010000063.1 GCA_947565265.1 uncultured Clostridia bacterium
TTCCCGGCAAACAGGGGAAGCGGTAGCGGCCAGTGGGGAGGTCGCCAACTGGGGGCTAAGCTTTCAGCAGGAGGGCGCGCCCCCGGTGGCCAATGCCACTGCCGCGTACTTGGCCCAGTTTGACGCGGTATACTGCGTGCCCGGGGCGGAAAAGGTGCTGTACCTGACCTTTGACGCCGGGTTTGAGAACGGCAACACCGAAAAGATATTGGACGCGCTGAAAAAGCACGGGGTAAAGGCCACCTTCTTCCTGGTGGGCAACTACCTGGAAACCCAGCCCGGCCTGGTGCGCCGTATGGTGGAGGAGGGCCACACCGTGGGCAACCACACCTTCAGCCACCCGGATATGTCCAAGATCAGCAGCAAGGAGAGTTTCCGGGAGGAGCTAGAGAAAACCGAGGCCCTCTACCGGGAAACCGTGGGCAGTGAGATGCCCAAACTCTACCGGCCGCCCCAGGGCAAGTACTGCGAAAGCAACCTGAAAATGGCCCAGGAACTGGGCTACCAGACCGTCTTTTGGAGCCTGGCCTATGTGGATTGGTACGAGAACGACCAGCCCACCCCCCAGCAGGCCTACGATAAGCTTTTGCCCCGCATCCATCCGGGGGCCGTGGTGCTTTTGCACAGCACCTCAGCCACCAACGGGGCGATATTGGATGAACTGCTGGGCAAGTGGGAGGAGATGGGCTACCGGTTCGGCGACCTGGAGCAGGCCCTCTCCCCCCAGCCCTCCACCCTTCCCTTCCCCGTCTGGAAGGCCCCTTAACGCCTATGCCCGACCCCCTGCCGCTTTCGGTAAAGGGGCAGGCCCAGCTACCGCCCTGCCGGCCCTGCATGGTTGCGGGCCGGCAGGGTTCCTTCATCTTTCGCCCCGTGAAGGGTTGCAAATCAGCCCCCCATGTGCTATACTGGCTGTATGATGAAATTATCCTTCAAACACAAGCCCTTTAGCCTGCATTCGGAACTGGCCGCCCTCTTGTGCCTGCTGCTGGCACTGGGGGCTTTTTGTGCGTGGCTGACCCCCGCCATCACCCCCAAACGCCATGACTACGGCGCCGTGTGGGGGATGTACCTGGAAGAGCCGGAACACTCCCTGGACGTGATGTTCTTTGGCTCCTCCCTGGCCTACTGTGACGTGGTGCCCGCCCTGCTGTATGAGGACACCGGCGCCACTTCCTTTGTAATGGCCGGGCCCGCCCAATCCCTGCCCGTTACCTACCGCTACCTGCGGGAAAGCTGCAAAACCCAATCCCCCCACACCGTGTTTATTGAGTTTTCCCAGCCCTCCGGGGTGTTCGAGGGGAAGGAAAGCCAGTTTATCAAGGTCAACCTGACCTATATGCCGTATAGCTGGGAGCGCCTTATCCCGGTGATGGAGGAAACCGCCGGGGCCGAGCGCCTGGGCCTGCTCTTCCCGCCCTACGCCTACCATGACCGCTGGGACAAGCTTACGGCCGCCGACTGGCAAGGCTATGCGCCCGACCCGCTGGCAGGCTATACCTTCCTGGATGAAGTGCGCCCCGCCGGGGCTGTCTTTCCCACGGCCAGCCTACCTGAGGAGGACCCTGACAGCTACGCCTATAGCCTGGGCTATGCCCGGAAAATGGTGGATTTCTGCCGGGAACAGGGGATTACCCCGGTCTTTTACCTGACCCCCACCGTAAAACAGGCCCCCGCCCCTTGGCGGGCCCGCATTGCCGCTGACCTGGCCGGTATGGGCGTGGCGTTTATAGACTTTAACGACGAGTTTGCGGCCATTAGCCTGGACCTGTCCCTGGACTTCTACGATGCCAGCCACTTCAATTACCGGGGGGCCGTAAAATTCACCCACTACCTGGCAAACCGGCTGGAGGGCTACCTCACCCCCGCCGCCCCCGCTGACCCCACCCTTTGGCAAGGCCGCGTAGAGCACTTCCACCAGCTTTGCAAAGAGGCCGATGCCGCGCCGGTCCAGTACCCCGCTGAGGATAAGGAGGGCTGACACTTGAATTTCAACTCGCTGGCATACCTGGTGTTTTTGGCCGTCAATGTGCTGGTATACTACCTGCTGCCGCCACGGTGGCGCAACTGGCTGCTTTTGGGGGCCAGCTACTACTTTTATATGTGCTGGAACCCCAAATACGCCCTGCTCATGCTCTTTTCCACCGCCGTAACCTATGCCTGCGGGCTGCTGGTAGAGCGGGCCCTATGGGGGCGGCGCAAGCTGTGGCTGGCACTGAGTTTCCTGGCCAACCTGGGGGTTTTGTTCTTTTTCAAGTACTTCAACTTTGTGTCCGGCCTGGTGGGCCGGGGCCTGGGGCTGTTTGGGCTGGGTTTCCACACCCCCCTGCTGGATGTGCTGCTGCCGGTGGGCATCTCCTTTTACACCTTCCAGGCCCTTGGCTACACGGTAGACGTATACCGCCGGGATGTGCCCGTCGAGAAAAGCTTTGTGGACTACGCCCTGTTCGTGTCGTTTTTCCCCCAACTGGTGGCCGGGCCCATTGAGCGTTCCGGCCATATCCTCCACCAGCTCAAGGCGGAACACCCCTTCCGCGGGGAGAACCTCCGGGACGGCGCTTTGCCGGTACTTTGGGGGCTGTTCAAAAAAATGGTGCTGGCCGATAACCTGGCCGTGGTTGTCAACACGGTGTACAACGCCCCCACCGAGCACACCGGGGCGGCCCTGGCTCTGGCCACGGTGGCCTTTGCCATCCAAATCTACTGCGACTTCTCCGCCTACTCGGACATTGCCCGGGGCTCGGCCAAAATGCTGGGCTTTAGCCTGATGGAAAACTTCCGCTGCCCGTACCTGGCCACCTCCATACAGGACTTCTGGCGGCGCTGGCACATCTCCCTGTCCTCCTGGTTCAAGGACTACCTGTATTTCCCCCTGGGCGGCAGCCGGCGGGGGAAGGGGCGGCGCATTTTGAACCTGCTGGTGGTCTTTGCCGTCAGCGGGCTATGGCATGGGGCGGCACTGACCTTTGTGGCCTGGGGCCTGCTGAACGGGCTCTACCAGGCCGTGTCCATTTTGGTGCAGCCCCTGCGGGACAGGCTTTTCCGGCTGATACACCTGCCCCCGCGGGCCTGGTGGCTCACCGTGCTGCGGGTGCTGTGCACCTTTGGGCTTACCTGTTTGGCCTGGGTGCTGTTCCGGGCCAATTCCCTCTCCGACGCGCTGGCCGTGTTTGCAGCCTTTCTGCGCATCCCGGCCGAGGGCCTGCATACGGGGCCCCTGGGGCTGTCTGCCAAGGCGCTGGGTATGTTGGGCGGGTACAGCCTGCTGCTACTGGCCGTGGACTGGCTCCTGGCCGAAAAGGGGCTGGAGGCGCGCATCAACCGCAGCCTTTTGCCGCGGTATGGCGTCTACTTCCTGCTGATTGCCTCTATCATCGTATTCGGCTCCTACGGCGAGGGCTATAACCCCCAGGACTTTGTGTATTTCCAGTTCTAGGGCACTCCCTCCATGCTACAAAAGCCCGTTTAATAAATGCGAAAATGCAAAAAGCCCCGCGGCATCCCACCCGCCGGGCTTTTCCTATTCCCCACCCCAACATATGTAGCGCCCCGGAAAACAAACGCCTCCCAGGGCCTGCCAAAGGCAGCCGCTCATTCCGCCGCTTGCCCTTCCAGTTTCTGTTTCCGCCCATACAGGAACTGGTCTACAACCACCAGCAGGGCCCCGGCTATCACCACCAGATAGTACGTAAAGAACCGCCACACCATCACGGCCGCGTAAAGGTCATTGTTCACAAAATAGGGTTTCAGGAAGTTCGAGAACCCAATCTCCTGGGCCCCGGAGGCCCCCGGCATGGGCATAAAGGAAACCGAAACCTGCAACAGGCTCTGGATGGCCACAATCTCCACAAAACCGGCCTCGTTATACCCGAAGGAGCGGTACACAAAGTAGAGCACGCTCATTTGCAGGATAAACTGGGGGACCGACAGCAGGATGCCCCAAACCACCGCTTTCTTCTTCTCCTTAAAGTCGTCGGTATAGCTGTCAAAGTCCGCCTCAAACCGGTCGATGGCCTCCATTGCGTTAAAACGCGCCGCCAGCCGCCCGAACCGCCCTGCCAGCCACTTGGCAAACCGGCACATGGCCCCCAGCACCGGCCGGCAGAACAGGGACCCAAAGAAGAGGATCGACCCGCCGTTGATCAGCAGCCCCACCGTGATAAAGAACAGGATGCCGGGGTTTTCCCTGGCAATTTTATCATGGAACAGCAGGAAAAACACCCCGGTGCACAGCACAAAGGCGCATTGGTAGCAGAAAAACTTCATAATCAGTACCGCCGTAGACAGGCCCACAGGCACCTTGTCCCGCCGCAGGTACGCCGCCTGCATGGGCTGCCCCCCGGTAGAACTGGGGGTGATGTAGGAGTAGTATATGCCAATCAGGCTGATCTTCAAGCTGCTGCCCCAGCCCATGGGGATGCCCTGGCTGCCCATCAGCAGCCGGATCACCCCGCCCTCAAAGAAGAAAAACACCACGCTGACCACCACCGCCAAAGTGAGAAAGCCGGGGGTCAGGTGGGTAATGGTGTAGAACACATTGCCAAACTCCCGGTTAAACAGGCCAAACAGCAGCACGGCTACAATGGTCGCGGCAATGTAGACGATCCCCCACGGGATCTTCCTTTTGTGGGTCGGGGCACGTTTCATAACACGGTTTCCTTTCCTGAGAAAATCATCCTGTCCAGTCTAGCACAGTTTCCTTACAGCCCCCTGCAAGAAAGCTTACAAATCCCTTACCATCACATCCCGTTTCCCGGCCGGGCCCTGCGCCCCTTATGTATACGCCATCAGCGGGTTGATCTTCCCATGGTCGCCCCTGTCCAGCTTGTCGATGTACTTAATGGCCCGCCCAGCCCCCAAAACCACACAGTTCTCCGGCTCGTCAAAAGTGACCACCGGTATCCTGGTCTTTTTGGAAAGTAGGATGGAGAGCCCGTACAGGTTGGCAGAGCCGCCTGTCAGGTAAATGCCGTCGGTAAAAATGTCCGCCAGCAACTCCGGGGGGGTCAGTTCCAGGGTGGCCTGCACGGTACGCACAATGGCAATCGCCGGCTCTATCAGCGCCTCTATCATATCGTCCGAGGTCATCACCGTGGTGGTGGGCAGGCCGCTTACGGCGTCCAGCCCTTTTAAGGTATAGGTGCTAAGCTGGCGGCGGGGGTACGCGCAGCCTATGGCCATTTTCGCCGCTTCTGCCATACGGTCGCCAATAATCAGGCTAAACTTGCGGCGCACATACTTCACAATGGCCTCGTTAAAATCCCCGCCCGCAATGTGGGTAGAGTTGGCAATGGCAATGCCGTTCAGGGAGATCACCGCCATATCGGTGGTGCCCTCCCCCACATCCACAATCATACAGCCGTGAGGGGCGGCAATGTCCACCCCGGCGCCAATGGCCGCGGCCACCGGCTCCTCAATCAGGCATACCTTGCGCACGCCTGCCGCGCCGATGGCGTCCACCACCGCGCGCTTTTCCACCTCCGTCACCCCGCAGGGTACGCTGACCACCACCCGCGGGGTAAACAGGCGGCTGCGGCCCACCTGGCGCAGGTAATAGGCGATCAAGTGCTCTGCCAGGGACAGGTCGGAGATAACCCCGTTGCACAGGGGGTGCGCCACCTCCACCCGGTCAGAGGTACGGCCCAGCATCCGGTAGGCCTCGCTGCCAATGGCGATCACTTCGTCGGTCAGGTTGTCCACGGCAATAATCGAGGGCTCGTTGAGGACGATACCCTTGCCGTCCTGGAATATTTTGAACCGGGCGGTGCCCAGGTCAATGGCTATGTCGATTCCCATGCTGGCCCTCTCCCACACTGGTCACAGGCCCGGCGCATACGCTGCCAGGCCCGTATATGCCTGTATACTGTTTGTATCACCCCTATTATACCACAACCCCATGTGTTTTTCAATAGTTTTCTGGCGTCCCCCAAGCCCCTAGCTTTGCGCCACATCGCAGCCCAGTTCGTTTATCTTTTCCCGCAGTTTCAGGTAATCTTCAAAGGCGGCGGGTTTCTGGCCGGGGTTGCGCAGCAGGGCCGCGGGGTGTAGGGTCGCCATCATCAGCGTGCCGCCCTTCTCCATAAATATGCCGTGCTCCTTAGTAATCTTGATGTCCGGTTTCATCAGCCGCATGGCCGCCACCCTGCCCAGGCACACCACAATCCGTGGCTGCAAAAGGGAGAACTGGTTGCGCAGCCAGGCAATGCAGGCCTCCTGCTCCTCCGGCAGAGGGTCACGGTTTTGGGGCGGGCGGCACTTCACAATGTTGGCAATGTAGACGTTCTTCTGGCGGTCCAAATCCACGGCCGCCAAAAATTTATCCAGCAGTTGGCCTCCCCGGCCCACAAAGGGCTCGCCCTGCAAATCCTCGTTCTCCCCAGGCCCTTCGCCCACAAACATAACCTTTGCTTGGGGGTTGCCCACCCCGAACACCACATGGTGCCGCCCCTCGCAAAGCCCGCATTTCCGGCAGGCCATGCAAGCCTCTTGTAGCTGCGCCCAGTTACTAAACATACCGTCCACGCCCCTATCCTTCATTTTTATCATCTTACCATCCCCGCCCCGGCTTGTCAACGCCCGCCCCGGCCCTGGGCGTGCCCCCAGATGCCTCCGGCGGCGGAGAGTTGGCAGCCAACTCTTGGGCGTTGCCCCTAAAACCCCCCTTAATGCCTCCGGCGGCTTAGGGGTTTCACCCCTAAGAACCCCACCACCTTTGAAAAGGTGGACGAAA
>CANOFK010000064.1 GCA_947565265.1 uncultured Clostridia bacterium
GCATCAGCAGCAAACGCGCTCATCGGAATCATTGCGGCGACCATGAGAATGGCCAGAAACGCCGCAAGTGATTTCTTCAGAAACTTGCTTTTGTTCATGATTTCAACCCTCTTAAATTTTAGATTCTCAGCCGGCCCTTTCGCCGCTGAGTGGAAGTTAACTATATACTCACATCCGTGTGAAAAATAAAATTGCGCGCCCCGGCCCGGATGTGCTATAATATCCAGAGGATATTTCAGCAGAGCCAAAACTTGCAGAGTAAGTTTACAAATCGCCTTGGCGATTTGGCAAGGCGCAAGGCGGCTTGCAGCTATGCTATAATATCATAGGGATATTTCAGTAGAGCCAATCGCCCTGGCGATTTGACAAGGCGCAAAGCGGCTTGCAGCTATGCTACCCTGTCCCCAGCGCCATAAACCCACACCCACCGGGCCGCGCCCGGAAAACAACGGAAAGGAGCGGTATGATGCACCCCTTGCGGAGATTGACCGCCGGCATCCTGGCCCATGTGGACACCGGGAAAACTACCCTCTCTGAGGCCCTGCTATACCGGGGCGGCGCCCTGCGCAGCCTGGGCCGGGTAGACCATGCCGACGCCTTCCTGGACCACAACGCCCTGGAGCGGGAGCGGGGCATCACCATATTCAACAAGCAGGCTGTGCTCCACCTGCCCGGCCTGGAACTCACCCTGCTGGACACCCCCGGCCATGTGGATTTTTCCGCCGAGGCCGAACGCACCCTGCAAGTGCTGGATTGCGCCATTTTGGTGATCTCCGGCCCGGACGGCCCCCAGGGCCATACCCTTACCCTCTGGCGGCTGCTGGAGAGCCGGGGCGTCCCGATATTCCTCTTCCTCAACAAGATGGACCAGCCGGTGGATAAAGCCGGGCTGCTGGACAAGCTGCGTGCCGGCCTTGGCGACGCCCTGTTGGACTTTACCCACTACGGGACGGACAGTTTCTGGGAGCAGGCCGCCCTGGGGGACGAAAAAGCCCTGGCCGAGTACCTGGACGCCGGCCGGCTGGAGGAGGCAACCCTCCGCCGGCTCATTGGCGCGCGGAAGTGTTTCCCCTGCTTTTTCGGCTGCGCCCTGCGGGCCCAGGGGGTAGACGAACTGCTGGACGGCCTGGCCCGCTTTGCCCCCCGGCCGGCCTGGGGCCCGGACTTTGCCGCACGGGTATATAAAATTTCACGGGACAGCCAGGGCGCCCGGCTCACCCACATGAAGATCACCGGCGGCAGCCTGCCGGTAAAAACCCTCCTCCCCCTGCCCGGCGGCGAGGAAAAGGCCGACCAGATCCGCATCTACTCCGGGGAGAAATACACCGCCGTTCCAGAGGCCGGGGCCGGCACAGTCTGCGCGGTAACAGGGCTCACCGCCACCTTCCCCGGCCAGGCGCTGGGGGCCGAGCCCCCCGGCCCGCCCCCGGCCCTGGAGCCCGCCATTGCCTACAGCCTGATCCTGCCCGAGGGGGCCCAGCCCCACGCGGTGCTGCCAAACCTTCGGCAACTGGCCGAGGAGGACCCCCAGCTTCATCTAGAATGGAACGAGGCCCTGGGTGAGATCCACCTGCGGCTGATGGGCAAGGTGCAGGCGGAGATCCTACAGCGGGTGATCCTGGACCGCTTTGGCCTGGACGTGGCCTTTGGGCCGGGGAACGTGGTGTACAGGGAAACCATCGCCGCCCCGGTAGAGGGGGTAGGCCATTACGAGCCCCTGCGCCACTATGCCGAAGTGCACCTGCTGCTGGAACCCCTGCCCCCCGGCAGCGGCCTGCAATTTGCCACCGCCTGTTCCGAGGACTTTTTGGCCCGCAACTGGCAGCGGCTGATCTTCACCCATCTGGAGGAAAAGGAATACCGGGGGGTGCTCACCGGCTCGCCCATTACGGATATGAAGATCACCCTGCTTTCGGGCCGGGCCCACGAAAAGCACACCGAGGGCGGGGACTTCCGCCAGGCCACCTACCGGGCCGTGCGGCAGGGGCTGATGAAAGCGGAAAGCATCCTGCTGGAGCCCTGGTATGCCCTGCATCTGGAGCTGCCCACCCCCAGCCTGGGCCGGGCCCTGGCAGATATCCAGCGCATGGGTGGCGAGGCCGGCTCCCCCCAGGCCATGGGCGGGGAAGCCGTGCTGGATGCCAGCGTGCCCGTAGCGGCTTTTGGGGACTACGCGGCCCAGGTGGCGGCCTATACCAAAGGCCTGGGCCGGGTGGCCTGCCGGCTGGAGGGCTACCGGCTGGAGGGCTACCGCCCCTGTGCCGGGCAGCAGGCCGTGGTAGAGGCCCTGGGCTATGACCCGGACCAGGATACCGGGGACCCGGCCGGGTCGGTGTTCTGCGCCCACGGGGCGGGGTTCTTTGTGCCCTGGCATCAGGTGGAGCAGTATATGCACCTGCCCGCCTACAGCGGCTTGCCCAAGCCCGGAAAGGAGGCACCGCCCCCTTTTCCGGAAAGCGGCGGGCCGGCGGAAAAGGCCCCGCCTAAAACCGGCCTGGCCCAGGACGCCGAACTGTTGGCCATCTTTGAAAAGACCTACGGGGCGGTCAAGCCACGGGATCTCCAACCGGTAAAAAAGCCCGCCCGCCCCAAACCGGAGCCTGCCGACGGGCTCCGGGTATCTGTGCCCGTCCCCTCCGCCGGGCCGGAGTATCTATTGGTGGACGGCTACAACATGATCTTCGCCTGGGAGGACCTGCACGCCCTGGCCAAAGCAGACCTGGAAACCGCCCGGCAGGCGCTGATGGACCTTCTCAGCAACTACCAAGGGTACCGGCAAAACCGGGTGATCCTGGTATTCGATGCCTACCGGGTGCCAAACGGTACCGGCTCGGTGGCCCGGTACCACAACATCCATGTGGTGTATACCAAAGAGGCCGAAACCGCCGACGCCTACATCGAAAAGGCCAGCTACCGGCTAACCCAGCAGCGCCACCGGGTGCTGGTGGCCAGCGCAGACTTCGCCGAGCAACTGATCATCCTGGGACACGGCGCCCTGCGTATGCCGGCACGGGAACTGCGGGCGGAGATCGAGCGCACCCAGGGGGAAATCGCCGCCATCCTGCGGGAAAAGCGGGCAGCCCTCAAAGGGCAAACCGTAGGGGATGCCCTCAAACAGGCAAAGCAGGAAACGCGCAAAAAAAGAAAACCCTAACGTGCCCCCGCCTCAGGAAAATATTGACAAGCCCACCCGGGCGTGGTATCATAAAACCAGTACCCAATCACCATAAAAATGGAGGCTATGCACGATGAAAGTCAATATCGGCACGTATTCTTTCGGCGGTATCGCCAGCTATTTGGGCCTGGGCCCCACCCTTTTGGAGAAGTTTAAGACCATCAAGGCCCTGGGCTTTGACGGCGTAGAATTGCTGCCCGTCGACCTGGACAACGACGTGGAGGACATCAAAAAGTGGGCCCAGGAAACCGGCCTGGAGATCGTTTCCGTCCACGCGGAGCCCACCGAGGAGATCGTGAAAAAAATGGCCGCACTGGGCGGCAAGGCAGTCATCTGGGCCAGCACAGACTTCTGCAACGAGGCAGAGGCCATCGAGGTAGCCCATAAGCTGGATGCCATGGCCGAAATGGCCGCGCCCTACGGCGTCAAGGTGGGCTACCACAACCACAGCAAAGAGTTCTATGTGGATAACGGCCGCCCCCTGCTGGAGATCCTGGCAGAGAACTCCAGCAAGTGTTTCTTCCAGCTTGATTGCGGCTGGACCATGAACGCCGGCACCTATCCCCCCTCCTTCATCCGCCGGTATAAGGACCGCATCGTGGCCATCCACGTCAAAGAAAACTGCCGGGTACAGGGCCCTGGCCCCCAGCCCCGTTCGGCCCATGCAGAGGGCAACCACGAGAGCCCCTTTGCCCATGTGGCGGAGATGTCCCTGGAGGAGCGCCAGAAGATGCTGGACGCCTTCACCGCCCGCAACGAGAGCCCCGAGGGCAAAAAGCGCTTTGAAGTCCAGTGCAAGCTGGGCGCGCCGGAGTCCAATATCGATTGGCAGGAGATCAAGAACGCCCTGGACGAGCAGAGTTTTGAAGCCTTCTGGGTTATCGAGCGGGAAGGTTTCTACGCCGAGCACGACCAGTGCATCAAAGAGGACTGCGAGTGGATCAAGGCCCACATCCACTAAGCCCTACATAAAATAGCCCCCTGACAAAAAAAGACCATAAAAAGCCCCCGGAGGCCATCCTCCGAGGGCTTTCTTGCGCATAAACATGATGATCCTATCCTGGCCGGCCCTACCGCAAGCCCATAGGCCCGGCAAAAGCCGCCGTGTACCCAAAGCCAGCCAAAGCCGCACCGGCCCCCACCCCCGGCCCTAGTGCCGGAAGTAGCGGGCAAGCCGTCCGTGCAGCCGCCGGAAGTATTGGGTGATCAACCCGGCCAGGGTGTAGTCGTACAGCACAAAAACCACATTGGCCAGCGCCAGCAGCACCACAGGGCCCCAGCGGCCCACCAAGGGCAGCCCGGTAAATTCCTCCACCGGCACGCCCAGTATAAAAACGGCCAGCAGGGCGTCGGCAATGGCCGCGGCGTTAAAAACCGCCAGCTTGGCCGCCCAGCGCAGGGCCTTGGGCCTGATCTTGCTCAGCACCGCAAACAGCACTGGGTAGTAGCCGAAAAACAGCAGGTAGATCAGCGCGGCTTCCCGGTCCGGGGCCAAAAGCAGGCACAGTAGGCTGGTGGCCCCATAGGCCCCCAGGGCGTACCCCGCCCCGGCCTCCGCCACAAGGGGGATAAGCAGGCAGCCGGCCACAGCCGGTATGGCCACAGATGCCAGAGAGAACAGCCCCTCAAAGAGAATCAGCACCACCGAAAGGGCCGCCACCACCCCGCATAGGGCCAATTTAAAGGTGTTTTTCATAGGGAAGAGCATCTCCTTTGCAAGGGAAAACAGCCCGCCTTAGCAGCAGGGGATCAGGTCGCCGCCCATGCACTCACAGCAGCAGTCAGCCATCAGCAAGCCAGAGCACATATCGCAGGTGTTGCAGCCGCCGGCCATATTCTGGTTGGCGTTATAGCCGCCATACATACCGCTGCGCTGGTTCATGGCCTGGCTCAGGGCCGCGCTGTACTCCCCGTTGCCCGGGTCCATCTGGCAGGCCCTGGAGAAATGGTCCTTGGCCTCCTCCAGCCAGCCCCGCCGGTACAGCACCGAGCCCTTCAGGAAATACCACTCCGCGTTGCGCCGGTCAGCGGGCACGCCGTTCAGCAGTTGTTCCGCGTCGGCAATGCGCCCGGACATGATCAGGCTGCGCACATCGCTAAAACCGGAGCCCTGGTTGTAGTGCACGGCATTCTGCGCCCCGTTATACTGGGCGTACCCGCCCCCGGCTTTGCGCTGGGCCGTAATGGCATCGTAGGCCTCGTTGATCTCCTTCATCTTCTCGTCGGCCAACTCTTTCAAGGGGCTTTCGGCGTACTGGTCCGGGTGATACTTCTTCGCCAGCTTGCGGTACGCGTCCTTAATCTCCTCGTCGCTGGCCGATTGGGACACGCCCAGCACCTTATACGGATCCGTCATGTTGATAACCCTTCCCTTTCTTTGTTAAAGAAATATCCCAAACAGCCGCAAAGCGGCATTCAGAGCTTTTCCAGTTCCCGCCGGGGCCGTTCTTTCACGTGTAAAAAGAGGATCTCCCGCTGCACCTGGGGCAGCCCCTTCAGCGCCACGTTTTCAATGATAGGCCCAAAGGGCCCCAGTTCCAGCAGGTTCACCGCCAGTGCCAGGCGGGCGGCAGTGGCGTTCAGCGCGGCGTTGCAGGCGGCGTCCGCCTCTTCCCGCTCCTTGGGGCCCAGGTCCCTTTTCCCCTCCAGCCCCAGCCGGGCGATAAAGGGGTTAAAAGCCCCCTCCTTCAAATCCTCCCGCAGGTCGTCCGCCGCGTCCATCAAGTAGACCCACCGCCCCAAAAAGTACCCAAACTGCTCCAAAGCCGGGCGCTGGCGCTGTTCGCAGCCGGCCAGTTCGCCAAAAAGCGCCTGTAGCAGCCGGGCGGTAGGTTCCGCGCAGGGATCCACCCCGGCCCCGCTTCCTTCAGCCTGCCGCTGGGCGTCCATAGCCTCCTGGGCCTGTTGGGCCAAAAAGGGGTACCGCCCCGCGGCTTTTTTGGCTTTAGGCCCGGCCAGCAGCAGCAAAGCCCGGCTACCCAGGGCAGAAAGCCCCCCCCTGTCCTCCACGTCATCCCGTAGCTTGTGGTAGGTAAGCAGCACGCACAGGGCCGCGGCTTTTTTGTATTCCTCTCCGGGGCTGGGCAGGTAGGTGCAGCGTTTTAGGGGGTTGCATACGCAACGGCCCCGGTGCTCCTCCACCCGTGCGCCCGCCAGAGATAAAGCCAGCAGCGCGTAAAAGGCACAGTCATAACTTAAGGCAAACCGGGCGGAAAAACCGTATTCCTTGCCCAGCACCCGGCACAGTTCACAGTAAACCGCTTTATATTGGCTGTACTCCCGCACCAGCAGTTCCGGCTTACAGGGGCGCACATAACCGAACATGGGGCATTCTCCTTGTCTGCTATTATTTTAACGGATTCCGCCGGGAAGATGTTGAACACACTGTAAACAAAAGGCGCTATTTCCTTTACTTTTCCCCGGCCCCGGCTGTGTGTGGCAGGCGGCATCGGTGGGCGGCGTTGGGTGAGGGCCGGCACGACGGGGCCCCCGGCCCCGTGGAAAACGGCATCGTCCCCCC
>CANOFK010000065.1 GCA_947565265.1 uncultured Clostridia bacterium
CAAAGGCTTTTAACTGCTCCAGGTCAAAGAAGTTATAGGCCTGGTTTTTATTAAAGTACACACAGGGCTGGTAGCCCCCCTCCCTGATCCGCTTGCAAAAGGCCACCGCGCATTTCGTCACCGTTCCGCCCGGACAGTTATAAGCCCGCAGGGTGTCTGCCGGCAAGGTGTCGCTGGGCACAGGGTCCTCCCAGTCATATACCACCGGATAGGTCAGTTGTGTATCCCCCAGTTTTTCCAGCACAAATTCCGCTTCAGCCACAGCTTCGTCCTCTGTTACCGCCTGCGAGAAAAAGTATACCCCCCGCTGGATGCCCGCATTGTCCGCACCCTGTAGGTTTTGCTGGAATTTCCCGTCCTCCTCTAAAAAGCCCTGGGTCATGCCCCGGTAGCCCAACCGGATAATGGCAAAATCCACCCCGGCGGCCTTTACCGCGTACCAGTCGATTTCCCCTTGGAACTCCGATACGTCAATGCCCACAGCCGCCTCCGGGTAACGGAGGGACCCGTCCTCGCCGGCCGTAAACTTCCCGTGGTCATAAAGGTTGTCCGGTATGTCATAGTCCGGCACGATCATTTCACCGTTGTAGATGTCCTGCACCAACCGCATCCCCTCCGGGATCACCGGCCCGCTGTTGGGTTCCGGGCCATCACCGCTGTCACGGGTGAGGAACACGATCAACAGGGTGATCAACACCACCACCAGCGCTACCGCGGCGCAGATAAGGGACAGCTTTTTGATCTGCTCTTTGGTCAAACCGTTCATGGATGCCTCCTTTTTCAGCGGCCACATCAGTTGGCGTAATTCTTCATGGAAATGCTGACCGGCACCTGCACGGAAATGCCCGGCACATCCCCCTGCTTGGTGTACTGCCACATTTTAAAGTCGTAATAGAGGCTGGGGGGCGAACGGAATTCGGCATACCACATATCATAACCGCTCAGCCGGGTAAGGTCCAGCCGGTTGTACACCATAGATTTATCAGCATAATAGCAGGGGGTAAAGCCAGCCGTTTTGATAATGCCACAGAAGGTGTCAATGAACCCCGTTACCTGGTCGCCGTTGCACCGGATGGTCCGGGAGCTCTCGTCCTGGGTACCGTCATCCTTAAGGTCGTACTCCCAGTAAAAGGCAATGGGGTATTTGACGGAATACTTCCCCCGGATACTCTCCAACACATACTTGGCCTCGGCTTCCGCCTCCGCGTCGGTTACGGCCTTCGAGTAAAAATAGACCCCCACCGGCAGGCCGGCGTCAATAGCGCCCTGCATATTTTTATCGAAGTTGGCATCAGGGATAAGGCGGCCCTTTACGGTTTCCCGGTAGGCCACCCGGATCATGGCAAAGTCTACATCGCTGGCCTTCACCTGTTGCCAGTCTATATCCCCTGCTTTGGAGCCCACGTTGATACCCACAAAGGAGTCGCCCCCCATATATCGGACAACGCCGTTATCCTCCACAAAATTGTCCGGCTGATAGGAATTGGCGGGCACCCCCTCAAAATAGGGGATGGTGGTATTCCCGTCGTAAAGGTCATTGACCTGCGCGGTACCACCGGCATGGCTGATAAACTCTACCAGCGAGGTACGGGGCCCCTGGGCCAGCGTAATGGCGGATATGGCCACAATTACTGCCACCAACAGCACCGTAACAGCTAGGAACAAGCTTTTGCCCATTTTCATGGCAGTCATCCTTTCTGTTATGTATTTGGCAGGGCCGGCCGCCCTGCTGCCTACCCAGTATTATACATGAAAACTGTCGAAAAGGCAAGCCGTCCGGCGGAATCCCCAAAATTTCCACCAAAACAGGACGGTACAGGCGCGTAAATCGGCGCAAAAAACCAGGCCCTGCCGGTTGGCAGGGCCTGGCCATGTTTCATCGTTTTGCTTACAGCTTAACGACGTTCACCGCGCGCAGCTTCTCGCTGTTCTTGGGATCGGGCTCGGTTTCAAACGTAACCTTCTGGCCCTCGTCCAGGGTCTTGAAACCGTCGGCCTGAATGGCAGAGAAATGCACAAAAACGTCCTCGCCGCCCTCGTCGTTGGAAATGAATCCATAACCCTTTTCTGCGTTGAACCACTTGACTGTACCGTTCATATTCGGCACCTCCATGAGAATGTTTCGCATCCCGACTAGCCAGCCGGTTTCCCGGCCGCGGGCACTCCGGAGGTCCGGCGTTCCCTGACTGAAGGGCTTGGCACCGCAGACTTCCGCCCGGCCGCACCGTACCCTAAAAGAACTCACAGCTTGTGTAAATCATCAGACACCCAACGACTTACAGAAACTGTGAGTACATTTCACGTGCTATCAGAATACACGTTTAGTATAGCATCCGCCAGAAGGTTTGTCAAGAGGATTTCACAGATTTTCTCATCCTTTGTCGGATTTTTCTATTGGCCAGGGCACCCTGTCAAATACCTCCATCACCGGCTCCCTTGCCCACAGCATGGGGGTAATCCGGGCCGAGTACCCAAAACCGGGGTCGCACAGCCAGTCCTGGGGCTGCGCACGGGGTAAGCCAAAACCTGCCAGTATCAGGGTAAGCACCCCTGCCGGGGCTACCAATACCGACTCGCCTATCCCCCTGCCCAGCAGGTTTTCTACCAGCATCTGGAACCCCTTGCACACCCGCCGGAAAAACACCTGCCCGCTCTCCCCGTTGGGGGGCGCCCCCTGCCCGGCCAGCCACTGGGCAAATCGGGGGTCATCCCCCAGGTCAGCGGCAGTCTTGCCTTCCCAGTCGCCAAAATCGCACTCTGCCAGTTCCAGTATCACCTCCGGCTGGGCCTGGGGATAAAGGGTTTTCAGGGTATCCACACTGGCAATGGCTGGGCTGGCGCAGAAAAACTCCGCCTGCGGGTAGCGGTATTCCCGCTTGTAACCTGCCAGCTCCGCCACGGCCCGCATGGCCAGGGGCGACTGGGTACGCCCCACATAGCGGCCCCCCTGCGTGCCCTGGCTGGGCATGGCCCGCAACAGATGGATAACATATGACCTCATGTTCCGCTCCCCTTTCCGTCCATATCATGCCCTTATTATAGCGGAAAGCCCGCAGGAATACAAGCCCGCTTTTTTGCTTTCGGGCCGTGGCTCCGCATACACAACGTTAGTTTTGGCCGGCTATGCCCTCTTCATACAACACCGGCACTAGGGCCACACCGCCCTTTTAGGTGTACAGGAAACAGCCCCCCAAGGCCGGTGAGGGGGGCTGGCAATCCTTGTTATACCCAAAGGCAAACTTGAAGATGGGCTGCCTAGGGCAGATCCCCAGGCGGCGTATCAGCCGCACAAACACAGCGCACTTCACGGGCGCCTGCCAGATAAAGGGTCTGGGCGCACTCCCGCAGGGTACTGCCTGTGGTGACGATATCATCCACCAGCAGCAGGCGGCGGCCGGTAAGGGCAAACCTGGCCTGGTAGGCATTCCGGGGGTTTTCCAGCCTTGCTGCCCGGCCCAGGCCGTGCTGGGCCTGTGTACGCCGGGCTTTCTCCAAAGCATCCGTCAGGGGCAGGCCCAATGCTTTTGCCAGGTACTTGGCCAGTAACCTGCTCTGGTCATAGCCACGTTTCTGCCGGTCGGCCCCGTACATAGGCGCATAGGCCACGCCGTCAAAACCGGCGGTGTCCCCTGCGGCCTCCGCCATCAGCCAGGCAATGGGCCGGGCCAGCGCCTGCTGCCCCTGGAACTTAAAGCCGTGTAGCGTTTCCCGGAACCCGCCTGTATAGGGCAATGCAGAGCACACCCCCAGGCTCCTGTTCCCGGCCAGGGTAATTTCCCTGCACAGGGGCTCCTCCGGCAGTTCGTCCACGCATTCCTCACAGAATAGCCTTCCTACCGGAACCACCTGCCCACACAACAGGCACCGGCCTGGAAAGAACAGCCCCAGCACCCATTCCACCAGCGAAACAGGGTAATCTATCCTCACTGTACCGACGCGCAGAACCGCCGGAAAGCCTCCCTGCCGGCCCCGTTGTCTTTATATACCCCGGCATTGCCCAATATCTCGCCAAAGATTTCCCCTATACACACCTGTATGGCCCGGTCGATGGTTTCAACCGGCAGGTTTTTGGCTTTCAGTTCCTGATACCACGCCTGATGTTTCTCCATCTCCGGCCGGGCCATGATCTCCCCGGCCTTCTCCGGCTCCCGCAAGGCCTGGGCCAACAGGCCGGTTTCCGTCAGCAGGCGGGGGGGCAAAATCGCCAGGCCCATGACCTCGATCAGCCCAATATTTTCCTTCTTGATATGATGGTACTGGGCATGGGGATGGAACAGCCCTAAAGGATGCTCTTCTGTGGTGCGGTTGTTGCGCAACACCAAGTCCAGTTCAAAATCCTCTCCCCGCCGCCGGGCAATGGGGGTAATGGTATTGTGGGGCGTATCCCCCGTAAAGGCCAAAATGTCCGCGGCCGGGTCACTGTACCCCCGCCAGGCTGTCAGGATCTTATCCGCCAGTTCCACCAGCCGGGCCCTGTCCCCTGAGCGCAGGCGGATCACCGACATGGGCCAGTTGACGATCCCCGCCTTCACGTCCTCGAACCCGGGGAAAGCAAGTTCCTCCCGCAGCCCGGCTTTTGCCATTGGGAATTCGAAGTTCCCTCCCTGGAAGTGGTCGTGGGTGAGGATAGACCCTCCCACAATGGGCAAATCGGCGTTGGAACCCAAGAAATAGTGGGGCAGGAACGCTACAAAGTCCAGCAGGCGGGCAAAACTTTCCCGGCTGACCTTCATGGGCCGGTGGGCCTCGCTGAGCACAATGCAGTGCTCGTTATAGTATACATAAGGGGAATACTGCAAAAACCACTTCTCACCGCAAAGTTCCAGGGGGATCAACCGGTGGTTGCCCCGGGCTGCCTGGTTGGCGCTGCCCAGGTACCCCTCATTTTCCCGGCAGAGGGCGCAGGCCGGGTACCCGGTTTGGGGGGCGTTTTTGGCGGCGGCAATGGCTTTTGGGTCCTTTTCAGGCTTAGAAAGGTTGATGGTAATGACCAGTTCTCCATAGGGTGTGGGGGCGGTCCAAAGCCGGTCTTTCTCAATTCGGTCAACCCGTATGTAGTTGCTGGCCCGGCTCAGGCCGTAATAATAGCTTGTAGCCGCCTGGGGGCTCTCTGCATACAGGCTTTTAAACCGTGCCGTCACCTCTGAGGGCCGGGGCGTCAGGCAGGCCATCAGCTCGGTGTCCAACTGGTCCCGGGTGTCCCGGTTATCCGGGTCCAACCGTCCCTGGCCGGCGACCCAATCGCAAAGCTGCTCCAATGGCCCGGCCGGGTAACGGAGCGTTTCATCCACAGGCACCGGGGCAAAGCTGCCTGCGCCCAGCACCACCAGCAGCCGGTTGGCGGCCCATGCCCGGTCCTCCTCTGCAATCAGCCCCTGCTGTACGCCGTATTGCAGCAGCCGGCTGATTTCCAAATTGACGTCCACCTTCATAGCGATCCCTCCTTCGTGTTTACTGCCATTTTACACCATTGCCGCTGCCAGGTCAAGTAGGCGCGGGAACGGCTATGCCTAAAATTATTGCGTGCCCCCACCCTATGGATAGAGGCACGCAACGAAACCAGCTATAAATAAAACATGGCTTACCCTTGGCTACCCCACACAGGCCCAGTCCTCCGCCGCGCGTTCCAGCACAGCGGTGTCCAAGCCAAAGGCCGCAAAGCCCTCCATACAGGCACGTAGGTACGCGCTGTCCGGCTGGGCCAGGATATGCCCTGCCTGCATGATATAGACAAGCGCTGTTTCCCGGCGCGGCCTGCCCGTTTCAAACTCGGTAAATGCCACAGGCAGCGTTTCCTTGCGGTACAGGGCGGGCCAATCCTCATACTCGTCCAGGGCCGTTTCATGGCATGGTTCAATCTCCCACAGCCCCACCGGCGCGTAGCTGCCAGGGCATGGCTCCACCGTCAGGTATACCCCCTGCCCCCCGGCACGGAACAGCAGCCGGTAATCTGCCAACTGCCCTGCGCCCACCCGCCGGGCCCCAGGGCAACGCACCTTCATCTGTTCTATATTCAAGTTGCTGCCATACGCGGCATACAGCTTTTTTTCCATCTCGATCCCCCTCAGAATTGAAAACACCTCATAAAGCTGTTGGCGTGGACGATGCAGTTTTGCCGCCCACGCCCGCTTTTACGCCTCGATATGCCACTCCACGCCCTGGGGGGTGTCCTTTAGCACCACACGCCTGGCCGCCAGTTCGTCACGGATGGCATCTGCCAGGCCCCAGTCTTTTGCTTTCCGGGCAGCGGCACGCTTTTCCAACAGGCCTTCAATCTCCTCCGCCAGCGCCGCGGGGACCCCGCTGTTCTGGGGGCTTGCCTTTTCCCCGGCCGCAAGCAGATCCAGGGAAAGAACCTGATCAAAATCCCCCACCAAAAACCGTTTGGTTGCGTCATCCAGGCCGGACTTCAACATATCGTACAGCACGGTCAGCGCTTGGGAGGTGTTCAGGTCATTGCACAGGGCCTCCCGGAACCTGGCCTGCCATACCTGGGCAGCCTGGGTATCCGGTTGGCCGTCCTTTGCAAGAGAGGCGACTCTCGAAACCAGTTTCTGGTAAGCATTGGCGGCGTTATCCAGGCTCTCAAAAGAGAACGTCAGGGGCTTACGGTAATGGGATTGCAGGTTAAACAACCGGTAAACCAGAGGGTTATAAC
>CANOFK010000066.1 GCA_947565265.1 uncultured Clostridia bacterium
CCGGCGTTTCGTCAAGCCTGCCACTTTAGAAACCCGCCCTGCAAAGTGGAGAAAAACTATGCACATTCCCCTTTTTTCCCCTATCCCTGCAAGCGCCCCACCCCACAGCTTGCATTTTCCCGCCCACCGTATTATAATGTGACCACAAGCGGCGCACGGCCCGCCAGGGCTGCCGGTAGGCCCTTGCGCCTGTCCCCCCATCATTTATCAGGAGAGAAGGTTGCTGAAAATGCAGGAAATCAGGATCGAACTGACAAAAACCCCCAAGCCAAAGCCCACCGATGAAAGCAAGCTGGGGTTCGGCCAGATCTTTACCGACCATATGTATATCATGGACTACAACGAGGGCCAGGGCTGGCACGACCCCCGCGTCGTGCCCTACCAGCCCATTTCCCTGGACCCCTCCGCCATGGTGTTCCACTATGCCCAGGAGATGTTCGAGGGCCTCAAGGCTTACCACGCGGCAGACGACCGGGTGCTGATGTTCCGCCCGGACCGCAACATTGCCCGGGCAGAGAACTCCTGCCGCCGGCTGTGCATCCCCCCTGTGCCCGCCGCCGACTTCATGCACGCCATGGAAACCCTGGTAAGCGTAGATAAGGGCTGGATCCCCACCCAGCCCGGCACCTCCCTGTATGTGCGCCCCTTCATCATCGCCACCGACCCCCACCTGGGGGTGCACCCCTCCCACAGCTACCAGTTCATCATCATCCTCTCCCCCTCCGGCGCCTACTACGCCAGCGGGCTGGACCCGGTGAAAATCTGGATCGAGGACGACTACGTCCGGGCCGTCCGCGGCGGTATCGGCGAGGCCAAAGCCGGCGGCAACTACGCGGCCAGCCTCAAAGCCCAAGAGAAATCCGATGCCGAGGGCTACGCCCAGGTCCTCTGGCTGGACGGCGTGGAGCGCAAGTATATTGAGGAAGTGGGCTCCATGAACATCTTCTTCAAGCTGCGCGGCAAGGTCGTCACCCCCGCCCTCAACGGCAGCATTTTGCCCGGCGTCACCCGGGCCACCTGCCTGGAGCTCTGCCGCAGTTGGGGCCTGGAGGTAGAGGAGCGCCGGGTCAGTGTGGAAGAACTGGTGGCCGCCGCCCGGGACGGCTCCCTGGAGGAGTGCTGGGGCAGCGGCACCGCGGCGGTCATCTCCCCGGTCGGCACCCTACGCTATGGGGACGAAGTCATGGAGATCGCCGGGGGCGGCATCGGCCCCCTCAGCCAAAAGCTTTACGATACCGTCACCGGCATCCAGACCGGCCGCCTGGAGGATACCTTCGGCTGGACGGTGGAAATCCGCTAAGCCCCGCCCGGGGCCCGGCGCAGCGGGAAGGCCCTCTGGGGCCTTCCTTTTTTCCGTCCGCCCCTTGCACCCTTGTAAAAATTTTCCCGCGGCGCTAATTTATATGGAAAATTTTGCCCCAATATGCTATACTATACCAATAGGTGCCAATCACCACGCCCAACAGGCAGGCGGCCGCGCCGGTGCGCGGTGTTTCCCCCCCTTCCGGCGGGCCGCCCCCCCAGCAATGCCCCGCGCGCCAGCCGGGGCTGAAAGGATCGTGATAATCATGCCAGATAGAAGCCCCCGCCCGCCCCGCCGGGCCGGCGTCCTGCTGCCGGTCAGCAGCCTGCCCTCCCGGTACGGTATCGGGGCCCTGGGCAAGGCCGCCCGCCAGTGGGTGGATTTTTTGTCCGCCGCCCGCCAAAGCTACTGGCAGGTGCTGCCCATGGGCCCCACCGGGGCCGGCAACAGCCCCTACCAAAGCTACTCGGCCTTTGCCGGCGACCCCCTCTATATTGACCTTGCCCTGCTGTGCGAGGACGGCCTCCTCCCCGAAAAGCGCTTGAAAAAGCTGGAAACCGGCGGCAGCCCCAACCGGGTGGACTACGACGCCCTACGCCAAAGCCGGGAGCCCCTGCTGCGCAAGGCTTTCCAAAACTTTAAAAAAGAGAAGGCCCTCACCCGGTTCTGCCGGCAGCAGGCCGGCTGGCTGGAGGACTACGCCCTCTTCGCCGCCCTCAAGGCCCGCCACGGCGGCCTGCCCTGGACCCAGTGGCAAGAGGGCCTGCGCCTGCGGGACCCCGCCGCCCTCAAAGCCGCCCGCAAAGAGTTGGCCGAGGATATCCGCTACCACGCCTTCACCCAGTACCTGTTCTTCAAACAGTGGGAGAAACTGAAAAAATACGCCAACAAAAAAGGCGTGCAGATCATCGGCGACGCCCCCATCTACGTGTCCGCCGACAGCGCCGACGTATGGGCCCACCCGTCGCTGTTCCAACTGGACGGCGGCAACCTGCCCACCGCCGTGGCCGGCTGCCCGCCGGACGCCTTCTCCGAGGACGGCCAGTTGTGGGGCAACCCCCTCTACCGCTGGGACGCCATGGCCGGGGACAACTACGCCTGGTGGATCGCCCGCCTGCGGGCCAACCTGGAGATGTTCGACATTCTGCGCATCGACCATTTCCGGGGGTTCGAAAGCTACTGGGCCATCCCCTACGGCGACGACACCGCCAAAAACGGCAAGTGGGTCAAGGGCCCCGGCCTCTCCTTTATCCGGGCGGTCAACCAGGCGCTGCCCGGGGCCCCTATCATCGCCGAGGACCTGGGTATGCTCACCCCCGCCGTGCACCGGCTGCTCAAACTAAGCGGCTATCCGGGCATGAAGGTCCTGCAATTCGCCTTTTCCGCCGGCGAGGAGAGCAGCTACCTGCCCCATAACCTGGTAGAAAACGCCGTCATCTACACCGGCACCCATGATAACGACACCACCCTGGGCTGGCTGAAAAGCGCCGCCCCGGCCGACCTGGCCAAGGCCCAGGACTATCTGGGCTTTACCGGCGCCGGCCCCCAAGGGGTGTGGGCCTTTATCCGGGGGGCCATGTCCAGCATATGCCGCCTGTGCGTCGTCCCCATGCAGGACTACCTGGCCCTGGGCCCCGACGCACGGGTCAACACCCCCTCCACCGTGGGCCCCCACAACTGGAGCTGGCGCATGGAAAAGGGCGCGTACGACCAGGAACTGGCTAAAAAAATCGCCCGGCTCACCATTATTACCGGCCGGGCTGAAATGGAGGATACCCATGACAGTAAAGGAACATCTGGAAAAAAGCCTGGGCGTAAAAAATCTGGCCGAGGCTGACAACAGCGCCGTCTACCGGGGCCTGCTGGCCCTGGTCAAAGAGAAACTGGCCGCTGCCCCCCCCATTACCGGCAGCCGGAAACTCTACTATGTTTCGGCCGAGTTTCTGGTCGGCAAGCTGCTGTCCAACAACCTGATCAACCTGGGCCTGTTCGACGAGGTTCGGGAAACCCTGGCCGCCGCCGGCAAAAGCCTCTCCGAAATCGAGGAGCTGGAGCCCGAACCGGCCCTGGGCAACGGCGGGCTGGGCCGCTTGGCCGCCTGCTATCTGGACTCCGCCGCCACCCTGGGCCTGCCCGCGGACGGCGTAGGGCTTTTGTACCACTTCGGCCTGTTCCGCCAGAATTTTTGGGAGCACAAACAGTACGAGCACCCGGACCGCTGGCTCCCCCAGGAAGGGGACCCGGCTTGCTGGGCCGAAAAGACAGACGTGGGCTTTACGGTACCCTTCCCCGGCGGGGCGGTAAAGTCCGTCATGTATGACGTCACCGTTTCCGGCTACCAGGGCGGCGCCAACCGCCTGCACCTGTTCGACCTGGAAACCGTGGACGAGGGCCTGGTAAAAGACGGCATCGGTTTTGACAAGGCCGATGTGGCCCACAACCTCACCCTGTTCCTCTACCCGGACGACAGCGACGAGGCCGGCCGGCTGCTGCGGGTCTACCAGCAGTACTTCATGGTCAGCAACGCCGCCCAGTTGATCCTCCGGGACCTGGCCGCCCAGGGCTATGCCCTGCGGGACCTGCACAAGCACGCGGTGGTGCAGATCAACGACACCCACCCCTCCATGATCATCCCCGAACTCATCCGCCTGATGCTCCAAGACGGCATCCACATGGACGAGGCCATCTCCATTGTGGAAAAGACCTGCGCCTACACCAACCACACCATTTTGGCCGAGGCCTTGGAGAAATGGCCCCTGCACTACCTGCAAAAGGCCGTGCCGGGCCTGGTGCCCATTATCGAGGAGTTGGACCGGCGGGTCCGGGCCAAGTTCCCCGCCCCCACCCAGCCCGCTGCCGGCCCGGGGCAGCCCAAAGGGGAAGAAGCCCCCGCGGCCCCGGCAAAAGACCCCAACGCCGTGCTGCATATTATTGATAAGGACGGCCTGGTGCACATGGCCAACATGGATATCCACTACGGGTTCTCCGTAAACGGCGTGGCGGCCCTGCACACCGATATCCTCAAAGAGGCCGAGTTGCGCCCCTTTGCCCAGGCATACCCGGAAAAATTCAACAACAAAACCAACGGCGTCACCTTCCGCCGCTGGCTGATGCACTGCAACCCGGAGCTGGCCGGGTTTATCACGGAGAAAATCGGCCCCGGCTGGAAAAAGGACGCGGACGAACTGGAAAAGCTGCTGCAATTCCAGGACGACCCGGACACGCTGGACCGGCTCCTGGCCATCAAAGGGGAAAAGAAAGCCCAGTTGGCCGCCTATATGGCGGAAAAAACCGGCCAGGGCCTTTGTGTCGATTCGATTTTCGATATCCAGATCAAGCGCCTGCACGAGTACAAGCGCCAGCAGATGAACGCCCTGTATATCATCTGGAAGTACCAGCAGATCAAGGCCGGCCACAAGCCCGCCCGCAAGCTGACCCTGCTCTTCGGGGCCAAGGCCGCCCCGGCCTATATCATCGCCAAAGACATCATCCACCTGATCCTCTGCCTCTCCCGGCTCATCGCCGAAGACCCGGAGGTCAGCCCCTACCTGGAGGTGCGCATGGTGGAGAACTACAATGTCACCTGGGCGGAAAAGCTGATCCCCGCCTGCGATATCTCCGAGCAGATCTCCCTGGCCTCCAAAGAGGCCTCCGGCACCGGCAATATGAAGTTCATGCTCAACGGCGCCGTCACCCTGGGCACCGAGGACGGGGCCAATGTGGAGATCCACCAACTGGTCGGGGACGAAAACATCTGCATCTTCGGCCGCTCCAGCGACGAGGTCATCGGCCTGTACAAAGAGGGGCCGGGCCGCTACAGCCCCGCCGCCTACTACCCCGCCGACCCGGAGATCGAGTCCCTGGTAGACTTTATCATCAGCCCCACCCTCATGCGCCTGGGCGACCCGGAGAACCTGGGCCGGCTCTATAAGGACATGAGCCGCAAAGACTGGTTCATGGCCCTGCTGGACGTCAAAGCCTATATCGCCGCCAAAGAGGGCCTGCTCGCCCAGTACGAGGACCGCCGGGCCTGGGCCAAAAAGATGCTGGTCAATATCGCCAAAGCCGGTTTCTTCTCCTCAGACCGGGCCATCGCCCAGTACAACCAGGACGTGTGGCACCTGAAATAACCCCAACACCCCAAAACACCCAAAACACCCACGCAAAAAAGGGAAGGGCTCCTGGCCCCTCCCTTTTTCCTGTCAATGGCCCAGCCGCCCGCCCTTTTGCCGGCATAGGCAAAGCCGGTCAGCCCTCCCTGGCCCTGTCCGCCTCCACCTGCTCCGAAAGCTCGGTCCAGGCCAGCAGCAGTTCTTCCGCCCTGGCCGCCAACTGCCCAATCTCCTCCGATAGCTCCCCTACCTTCTGGTAGTCCGCGGCTATCTCCGGGTCGTCAAGCTGCGCCTCCAGCGCCCCTTTCCGGGTGTCGTTCTCCTCTATCTCCTTTTCCAGCCGGGCCAGGGCCGCCCGGCGGCGGCGCACCTCCGCGTCCCGCTCTTTGCGCTGCTTGTACAGGTTCACCTTGGGCGCGGCCTGCTTTTCCTCTATGGCCTCTATGGCCTCCCGCTGCGCCAGGTAATCGTCGTAGTTGCCGCGGTACAGGGTGGCCCCGGCCTTCCCCAGCACATACACCTTGTCCGCCAGCTTGTTGATCAAATACCGGTCGTGGGAAACCACAAACAGCGTACCGTCATACCCCAACAGCGCCTCCTCCAGCGCCTCGCAAGAGCCTATGTCCAGGTGGTTGGTGGGCTCGTCCAGCAGCAAAAAGTTCGCCTTCGAGAGCATCAGTTTCAGCAGCAAGATCCTGGCCCGCTCCCCGCCGCTCAAAGCCCCCACCGGCTTAAACACATCCTCCCCCTTAAACAGGAACACCGCCAGGGCGTTGCGCACCTCGGTCTGGCTCATCCGGGGGTGCAAGTCCCATATCTCGTCTATAACCTCCTTCTCGTCGTGCAGGCTCAACTGGGACTGCTCATAGTACCCCAGGTCCACCCCCGCGCCTATGCGCACAAAGCCCGCGTCCGGCCGGTACTGCTCCAGCAAAATCTTAAACAGGCTGGTCTTGCCGCAGCCGTTGGGGCCAATGAGGAAAATCTTCTCCCCCCGCTTGATCTCCAAGTCCACGTCCTGAAAAATAGGCGCCTGCCCGTTAAACGAGAGCCGCAGCCCCTGGGCGGTCAGCACGTCGTCCCCGCTCCGTCTGCTGGCATGGAACTGGAACCGGATGGATTCCGGGTCCGCTTCGGGTTTCTCCAGCGTGGCCTCCAGCCGGTCAATGGCCTTCTGTTTGCTGGCAATGGTCACATAGTTGCGCTCCTGGTTCCACCGGCGCTGCTGCTCAA
>CANOFK010000067.1 GCA_947565265.1 uncultured Clostridia bacterium
GGGCGGATGGGCCGGGGCGGGATCTCCCCGCCGGTGGCCTCGATGGCGTCACCCTGGGAGATAGCGTAGCCAAACTCTGCCGCCTGGCCGTTGACCGTTACCAGGCCGGGGAAGGAATCACCCAGACGCTGGGCCAGGGTGAGGGCCGCCGCCTGCCCGGCCCGTGCCGGGGTGAAGTCAATGCGGTCGCCGGCCTGCACCAGGGTGCTGAACTCGGCCGGTTGGCCGTTAATGGCCATTTTGGCCTCGGCCCCAGGCATACCCCGGAGGAATTCCCGCTGGCCGTTAAGGGTGTAGGACAGGTTGGCCCCAGTACGGCCCATCATGTCGCCGTAGCGGTAGCCGTTCATCAGGAGCACATCCCGCAAACTCAGGCTGCCGTTGCGGAACAGCTTGGCGGGCATACCGTTGAGGGTGACCATGTAGCTGTCGTTGATCATCCCCAAGGCCGCGGAGGCCCCGATGCCCAGGGGGGTTGCGTAGGCCGGGTCGTTTAACTCCCAGTCCTCGGCCCAGGCGCTGGTGCCAAAATGGTTGCCTGCCAGGGCCACCCGAGCCTCGCTCATCTCCAACTCGGCCGCCACCAGTTGAGGCAGGCCCTGCAGCTTGCTGCCGCCCCCGGCCAGGAACACCGCGGATGGCTGGCTGCCGTTGAGGGCGAGGATCTCGGTGGCAATCTCTTTGGCCAGCTTTTGGGCTGCGGGGAGCAGGATATCGTACAGGTTCTCGCTGGATATTTCATGCTTGACGCCCAGGATGTCCGGGTATTGCAGGGGCTCTACGGAGCCCAGGCCCATTTTCAGGCGCTCGCCGGTTTGGAAATCGACCAGCAGGCTGCGCATGAGCAGCTCGGTGATCTCATCCCCGGCCACGGTGGCCATGGTGTAGCCCACCACGCTGCCCTCCCGGCAGACGGCAATGTCTGAGGTGCCCGCGCCGATATCCACCAGCACCAGGTTCAGCAGCCGGATGTCCGGGGGGATGGCGGCGTTGAGGGCGGCGATGGGCTCCAGCGTCAGGCTGGACACCTCCAGCCCCAGCCGGCCCGTGACCGCGTAGAGGCTTTCTACCACCCCGCTGGGCAGGAAGGTGGCCACCACGTCTACCTCGAACACCTGGCCCCGGTGGTCCAGGAGGTTGGTCATGGGGTAGCCGTCTACGATATACTGCCGGGCGGTGTAGCCCACCATGTAGAAACGGCCCTGGCCGTTGCTCTCGCCGGCCAGCTTTTTTTCCGCCTCGGAAACCGCGCCGGCTTCCAACTGGCCGATAAGCTCTTCGCTGGCCTGGCGCAGTTCGTCAAATTGCAGGGTGAAACCCGCGCTTTGGGACTTGAGCGCCCGGCCTGCCGCGGCCACGCACACCCGGCTGAGGCGGACGCCGGCCCTTTCCTGAAGGCGGTTGGTCACCTCCCGTGCTGCCTGCGTTACCTGCTCGATCTCCACGATCTGCCCGTCCAGCATGGCCCGGCGGCCGTGCTCCTGCTCCTCAATGGCCTGCACATGGAACCGGCCTTTTTCTACCCGGCCCAGCATCCCGATGATGCTGCGCGTGCCGATGTCCAGGGCGAATACTGTGCCTGCGTCCTGCTCTTTTAAGACCTCCGGCAATGTGATCACCTCTTAATCATCTTTTTCCTGTGGGGCTTTTGGCTATCCTTCCCATACGCCGGGCTTTTTAGCCGCTGGGGGCGTTGGCTGGGCCGGGAACCGAAAACGGGCGGCCTAACACGCACAGGCCGCCCGCTATCATTCTGTTATTTAAGCACCGCGGCTCCTAGCGCTGGCAGGCTCTCAGTATTTGTCGTAGCCTGCGCCGCCGCTGAAGGAATCGACGGAACTGTCGTTGCTACGGGCAGGTGCGGAAATGCTGGCGGAAGAGCCCTCGTAGTCCCGCAGTTTGAAACGGCTCATCAACTGGTCCATGATCTGGGCCTGAGAGGACAACTGCTCGCTGGCGGCCGCGCTCTCCTCGCTGGTGGCGGAGTTGCTCTGCACCACGGCGGAGATCTGGCTGATGCCCTCGCGGATCTGCTCAATGGACTCGGCCTGGTGCTCGGTGGTGTCGGCCACGTCGCCCATCTTGGCTACGGCGCCGTTGACCATGCCCACGGTCTTATCCAGGGCCTCGGACACATCGGCCACATAGGCGCTGCCCTTCTGTACAGCGGCGATGGCGTGCTCGATGCGCTCTTTGGTGGCGCGGCTGGCTTCGTCGGACTTGGAGGCCAGCACACGGACCTCATCGGCCACAACGGCAAAGCCCTTGCCGGCTACGCCCGCCCGGGCGGCCTCTACGGCGGCGTTCAGGGCCAGGATATTGGTCTGGAACGCGATGTTGGAAATGGTATCGATAATGGTGCCCACCTCTTCGGCGGCGGCCTTAATGTCGTTCATGGCGCCTACGGTGCTCTGCATCAGGTCGCTGCACACGGTGATCTGGGCGCTGGCATCGTTAGACAACTGGCTGGAATCCCGGGCCAGGCTCACGCCTTCCTCGGCGCCCTGGGCGATCTCGGTAATGGTAGCGGACAACTCCTCGACCGCGCTGGCCTGCTGGGTAGCGCCCTGGGCCAGGGTCTGGGCGGAGTTGGAAACCTGGTCCGCACCGGAGGATACCTGGTCGGAGGAGGACTGGATCTGGCTGAGGGTGATGCTGAGGCTGCGGTTGATGCCGCGGATGGAGGCCAGCACCGCCTGCAGGGCGCCTACATAGTCCTCTTCCGCATTGGTACGCACATCAAAGTCGCCGTCGGCCATGGCTTTTAGGATACGGTTTACGTCGGCAATCACGTTGCCCAGCACCCGCTGGCTGGTTCGCAGGGCCTGGCACATATCGCCCAGTTCGTTTTTGCTCTCGAAGGTTACGGGGATATCCAGCTTGCCCTCGCTGTAGCCGATCAGGGCAGTGCGGGCTTCCTCCACGGGGATGGTGATGTTGCGGATGATCTTCAGCTCCAGGAGCATGACCAGCAAGGTGGCCAGTACCAGCACCGCGATGATGGACACGATGGAGATGGTGACCAGGTTGGCCTGCTGCTTGATGGTGTTGTCCTGGTCGGCGGTGATTTCGGTTTGCAGCTTGCTGGCAGCCTCGTCTACCAAGTTCAGGGCAGGGGTGCATTCCTCCTGCAACTGGCGGATGGCTTCCTGCAGGTTGCCGCTGGTGGCGTTGGAGAGGATCTCGGGCACCACGGAACCCCAGGTCTGCACAGCGGATATGTAATTATTCAGCGCAGTTTCATCAGCCAATGCATGGATGGCACGCAGTTCGGTGATGTCGCTTTCCAGGGAGGACAGCTTTTCGCTGATGGTCTGGGAGGCGGTCTGCACACTGCTGGAATCAGGGGCCAGGGCTATGTCCCGCAGGTTACGGGCGGCCATGTTGACATTCAGCCGGCAGGTACGAACCAGGGTACTGGCCCGGACGTTGGTGTCAATGATCCTTTGGTAGCTGGACGACTGGATGTTCATGATCACCAGCGTAGCCACCACAATGGCGACACTGACCAAAATGGTGACGGCGAACCCCATGATAAGGCTCATCTTGATTTTCATGTTCTTGAGCATGACTGCTCCTCCTTCTCTGTTCGTTTCTTAAAATTCACGGGTGCGGCGGGATAGAGGTTTTTCCGCCGTTTTCCGCATTTTCCCACTCAAGCGGCTGTCAACCTGCCCTCATATTATAAGCCTTTGGGCCCTGGTTGTCAATCATAGAAACCGGCCCGCGGCCTAATTTTCCCTTGGCTCTCCCAGGAGTCCCCCCTACCCCGCACACCGGCCGGCCAGGCCCCGGCCAAGGGGGCTTTGCAGCCCAGTGCGGTTTGGGAAAACTCTACTGATTTATTATAGCGCCAAATGTGCCTGTTGTCAAACTATAAATTAAATTTCCAGTTATAATTCCCTTCGGCTTATACGATATCGCCGAACCGGCCCTTGGCAACATCGCCTACGATCTTACCGTCCACCAGCGTAACCACCCGGCGGCGCATGATATTGACGAACTGCTTGGCATGGGTGGACATGAGCACCGTGGTGCCCCGGCGGTTCATCTCCTCCAGCAGGTGCATGACGTCCCAGATGCTGTCGTCGTCCATCACGTCGGTGATCTTGTCCAGCACCAGGATGGGCGGGCTGTAGACAATGGCCTTGGCCAGCTCGATACGCCGGCACTCGCTGGCGGTGAACTCCGCGGGGTAGCGCTCTTCGCAGCCAGCCATGCCCACCAGGGCCAGGGCTTTGGAGATCAGCGGCCCGTCGGTAATGGCACCGCCCATTTTGCCGAACCGGCCGGGGGGGCACAGGTTGTGGAATACCGTGGCATTGCGCACCAGTTGGGACTCCTGGGGGACCCGGCCAAAGACGTACTTCAACTGCTTTTCCTGCCGGCGGCTAAGCTTTGCCAGGTTTGCCCCGTCCAGGTAGACCGCCCCGCCGTCCGGCTGCAGGAGGCCGGAGATCAGGTTGAGCAGCGTGCTGCTGCCCGCCCCCCGGCTGCCTACGAAGAACACGAACTCCCCCTGCCCGATGAGCAGGTTGACGTGGGAGAGGGTTTCGAAACGTCTTATGTCCTCTTTTTTGGGGCTCTTCCCAGAGCCTTTATAGATTTTTGAAACATTTTCCAGTCGGATAGCGGGCATGGCCGCGGCATCTCCTCTACTATAATATATATGGTATACTTTATGTATGGGCAGGGTTGTGGGGCTGGATGGGGCGCCTGTTGCCACCACGCCCTTTACAAGCGGCGGTTTTTCTGGTATAATGCCGGTAATGACATTCTGTGGGAGGTTCCCTTGCGATACCCAACTGATACCCTGACAAATACCGGCGGGACCCGCCGTAAACGTATGGGCAGGCCGGTACTGCTTACCCTGGTACTGGCAGCCCTGTGTATAGGCGGCATGGAGCTTGCCTTTTGCCGGTTTTATTCGCCGGCACTGTTCTACCGTGTTACCGGGCCGGTAGTACGGCCCTTTATAGCGGCGGCCGAGGCTGTGCAAAACCAAGTGGCGCTGTGGCGGTTCCAGTATGCGCGGGACACGCTGGCGGCCCGGGTGGCCACCCAACTGGGCGGGTACCTTTCCCCCCGGCCGGTGCTTTTCCCCGCCCCCTACCAGCCGGTGGATCTGCCGGAACCGGAGGAGCCTGCCCCGCCGGCTGTAACGGAGTTCCAGCAGATAGGCGGGCACACGGTGCTGACCGGCGGGCTGCCCTGCATCTACTACAACCAGGGGGACGCGGCCTGGAAAGATAAGCCCTTTGGCAGCGACCCCATCGGCCCCTACGGCTGCGGGCCCACGGTGATGGCCATGGTGGTTTCCAGCATGACGGACCAGGCCATGGACCCGGCCCAGATGGCCGTATGGGCCTATGAGCACGACTACTGGTGCGCGGGCAGCGGGTCTTACCTGACCATTGTGGAGGGCACGGCCAAAGCCTTTGGCTTGCAGGGCAGCCTGCGCAAGCAATGCGATTTGCAGGCCCTTAAAAGCCAACTGGACGGGGGTGGGATTGCCGTTGCCCTGATGGGGCCCGGACATTTTACCGATGTGGGGCATTTTATCATCATCCACGGCATGGCCCCGGACGGACGGCTGTTGATTGCGGACCCGGCCAGCCGGGAGCGGAGCCTGGCCCTGTGGGACCCCGCCTTGATTTTGAAAGAGGCTACCCGGGAAGGGGAAGGGGTGCGGATGTGGTTTATCTCCCCGCCGGGGGAGGCGGGATAAGGGCCGGGTACCGGCTATATGTGGGCATTTCTTTTGGGAAATGCCCCTGTTTTTTGCTGCCGGGGCCCCTTTGCGGGCCCTTTTGCTATTATAGCACTATTTGGGGCCTGCAACAAGGGTTTTGGACGGAAAAAACCATAAAACGCGCCGCCGGCTGTTGGGCCGGCGGCGGCTTTGCATATCCTGGCAGGGCCGGCTGGGGGCCGGCTACCGGAATGTATTGTAGAAAGACCTTTTCCCGCCAACGCTCAGGCTGACGCGCTTATCCGTTTCCTGGCAGCGTTGCAGCAGCCGCCGGTTTTGGGCCACCAGGGCGCACAGGGCGGTTTCCTCCGGCGCCTGCTGGGCCGCGCCCCTTAAGATCTCGTTGGCGCGGATGGCGTCCTCCTCGGACAGTTCCAACAGGCGCTGGCGCATCTGCTGGTTGATCTCTTGCAGCCGGTGGGCCGGTTCGTTGCGCATGGTCAGCAGCATTTGCACCGACACCTCGTCCCGGCGCTCTACCGCCTCGGCCAGTTGCACGGTCAGGTCTTCAAACTCCATCAGCTTTACATATAGCTGCCTGGAGCGCAGCAGCAATTCATCCAACACACGGCCTTCCATCAGGTTGCCCCTCCTTTCGGACCGGGGGCCGGCCTTTTATCGGCCTCTTCGGCCACGTTCCGGTCTGCCTGGCGGAAGGCGTCCCGCAGTTCGGCGATGCGGGGGCGCACCTCATCCAGCACCTTTTTATTGCGGCCGATCTTCACCCGGGTAAGCTGATAGATAAAATACTCATACAGGCGGTGCAGTTCATGGCTGATGGGGTACTGGTCATCCAGGGTATCGTCCAGATAACGGAGGATATCCATGCTTTTGTCCGCCGACGCCTCCATCACCTCATACTCCTGTTTATCCAGCGCCAAGCCGCAACGCA
>CANOFK010000068.1 GCA_947565265.1 uncultured Clostridia bacterium
CCAAAGGGCCGGTGGCCCTTTGGCGGGGATCCTGAAGGGGCGGGGCCCCTTTGGCCGCCGGAGGCCAAGGGGAAGGGCACGGCGGAAAAAAGACTTGACAGCACGGGGAGAAAAGGGTAAAATAGACGCAAACCAGCGAATTAGGAGCGTATAACATGAAAGCCGACCACGCGCAGCAATTTTATTACTGCTTTAGCCTGCGATTTACGACGCGGGCTTTTTCCGCGTGGGAGGACAGGGATGGCTGCGCTTTTTCACCGGCCCGGCGGGGGTGTGCCCCTGGGGGCAGGTGAATGGGGTTTGCGCGGGGATACCCGCGGAAGGGAGCGGAGCCGGAGGGCTCCGTTTTTTGTGCTTATTTGGCCCCCTGATGGGGGGAAAATCAACCGAAAGAGAGGACGAGATAGCATGATCATTGTACTGAAACCCTGCCAGGAACCGGAGCGGGTGGAGCGTTTTATCAGCAAACTGACGGACAACTACGACGTGAAGGTGAACACCTGGGTGGGCGCCCACAGCACGGTGCTGGGCCTGCTGGGGGACACCACGGCCATTGACGAGGAGTATATCGCGGCCCAGGACGTGGTGGAGTCTGTGCGGCGGGTGCAGGAGCCCTATAAGAAGGCCAACCGGAAGTTCCACCCGGAGGACACGGTGGTTATGCTGCCGGGTGGGCAGCAGATTGGCGGGGGGAAACTGGCGCTGATCGCCGGGCCCTGCTCGGTGGAGAGCGAGGGGCAAATCTGCCAGGTGGCGGAGTGTGTGAAACAGGCGGGGGCGGCGTTTTTGCGGGGGGGTGCCTTTAAGCCCCGGACATCGCCCTATGCTTTTCAGGGCATGAAGGCGGAGGGGCTGGCGCTGCTGGCACAGGCCAAGAAAAAGACGGGGCTGCCGGTGGTTACGGAGATTATGAGCGTGGAGCATCTGCCGCTGTTTGAGGATGTGGACATTATACAGGTGGGGGCCAGGAATATGCAGAACTTTGAACTGCTGAAACGCCTGGGCAAGGTGGACAAGCCTATTTTGCTGAAACGGGGGCTGGCAAACACCATTGAGGAGCTGCTGATGAGCGCCGAATATATTATGGCCGGGGGCAACGAGCGGGTGATTTTGTGCGAGCGGGGCATACGCACCTATGAAACCATGACCCGCAACACCCTGGATATCTCGGCGGTGCCGGTGATCAAAAAGCTGTCCCATCTGCCGGTGGTGGTGGACCCCAGCCATGCCAGCGGCATCAACTGGCTGATAGAGCCCCTGGCCATTGCCGCGGCGGCGGTGGGGGCCGACGGGCTGATCATTGAGGTGCACAACGACCCGCCCCACGCCCTGTGCGACGGCGCCCAGTCCATTACCCCGGAGCAGTTTGCGGCTTTGGCCCGGAAGGTGGCCCACGTGCACGATACGGTGCAGGCCCTATGACCGGCGGGAAAAAGGTGGTCGTGGTAGGGCTGGGGCTGATTGGGGGATCGATTGCCAAGGCCCTTAAGCAGAACACCGGGCATCAGGTGCTGGGGATGGACCGGGATGAGGACGCGCTGCTGGACGCCTGCTCTTGCGGGGCCATTGACGGGAAGGCGGGCCGGGACGACCTGTGCGGCGCGGATGTGGTGTACCTGTGCGTGTACCCGGAAGGGGCTTTGGCCTTTGCCAGGGAATACGGGCCTTTGTTGCAGGAGGGCTGCGTTTTGACCGACACCTGCGGGGTGAAGGCCGGGCTGTGCCGGGGCATGGAGGCGCTGCGGGGGACGGGCCGGTATGCCTTTGTGGCCGGGCACCCTATGGCGGGCAAGGAACGCAGCGGCTTTGCCGCCAGCGACCCCAGCATCTTTGTGGGGGCCTCTTATATTCTGGTGGAAACAGGGGCCCCGGCGGAGGCGGTGGACCTGGTGGAAAGCCTGGCCCGGAGCATGGGCTTTGGGCGGATCGTCCGCACCACGCCGGAGCGGCATGACCAACTGATCGCTTTTACCTCGCAACTGCCCCACGCGTTGGCCTGCGCCTATGTGCTGAGCCCCCGGTGCCGGGAGCACCAGGGGTTTTCGGCGGGGAGTTACCGGGATGTGTCCAGGGTGGCGAACATCAACGACACCCTGTGGAGCCGGCTTTTTTTGGACAACCGGGAGGCGCTGGTGGCGGAACTGGACGAACTGGGGCGCAACCTGCGGCTGATACGGGACGCGGTGGGGCAAGGGGATGAACCGGCCCTGGGGGCCCTGCTGCGGGAGGCGGCGCGGATTAAGGGGGAAGTGGGTTAATGGGGGCAAACGTATAGGCAAACGCTTGTGGGCATCGCCAACAGAAAGAAAGAAACGCGCCCAACCGCCGGTTGAGCGAATGGCCCGGCTCCCTAAGAGGGGCAGATAACGGCATAAAAGTCTTTGGGGATTCTTAAACCCCTTTCTACAGAAAGGGGGTTAAGCGGATAGTCGCCGAAAGGAAAAAAGAAAAAAGGAGAAACAGCCCCGCGCCGGGCTGGCGGTCGAGCGGATGGCCCGATTTTCTGAGCGCGGCGGTGGACGGCACGAAAGTCTTTGGGGATTCTTAAACCCCTTTCTACAGAAAGGGGTTTAAGCCGCCGGAGGCAAACCGGATAGAACGCAATAGAACGAAAAAAGGAGGAAAGCGAATGGAGATCCAAGTAAACACGACGGCTCCCTACACGGTTACGGTGGAGCGGGGGGCGATGGGCCGGGTGGGGGAGATACTCGGCCAGAAGAAAAAGCCGGGGGCCAGGGTGATGGTGATCAGCGACAGCCATGTGGCGCCCCTGTATGGGCCTTTGGTGCGGGCCTCGCTGGAGGGGGCGGGGTTCCGGGTGAGCGGGTACACCTTTCCGGCCGGGGAGGAACACAAGCTGATGGACACGGTTTGCGGGATGTACCAGGCTTTGGCCGAGGAGGGCTTTACCCGCACGGACCTGGTGGTTACGCTGGGGGGCGGCGTGGCCGGGGACATGGGGGGCTTTGCGGCGGCTACCTTTTTGCGGGGGATGGACTTTGCCCAGGTACCCACCAGCCTGGTGGCGCAGGCCGACGCCAGCGTGGGGGGCAAGACCGGGGTGGACTTGCCCTTTGGCAAAAACCTGGTGGGGGCGTTCCATCAGCCGGTGGCGGTGATTACCGACCCGGACGCCCTGGGCACCCTGCCCCGGCACTATTTTAACGACGGGCTGGGGGAGGTTATTAAGCACGGCTGCATTGCCGACCCGGCGCTTTTTGCGGCGCTGGAGCAGGGGGCCGCCCTGGCGGACATGGAGCAGGTGGTGGGACGGTCCATCGCCATAAAACGGGACTTTGTGGAGGCCGATACCAGGGATACCGGGCGGCGGATGATTTTGAACTTTGGCCACACCTGCGGGCACGCCCTGGAAAAGCTGCACCGGTTTAAGGGGCTATCCCACGGGGAGGCGGTGGGCATTGGCATGGTGCTGGCCTGCCGGGCCGGGGAAAAGCTGGGCATCACCAAACCGGGCACGGGGGCGCGGGTGGCCGCCGTGCTCAGGCAATACGGCCTGCCGGACACCACGGGCTTTACCCCGGAGGAGATTGTGGCGGCTACGGCTTTGGACAAAAAAAGCGACGGGGTCAGCCTGCGGTTTATCTTTATAAAGGACGTGGGCGAGAGCGTGATTTACCCCATGGGCCGGCAGGAACTTTTGCAGGCGCTTTTGTAAGGGGGCGGGGACTTGTACAGCATACTGGTGGTGGAGGACGACCTGCCTATTGGCAACCTGCTGGAAGAGATACTGGGACAGGCCGGGTACCGGGTGGAGCGGGCTTATTCCGGCACGGAGGCGCTGTTGCGGCTGGACAGCGCCCAGCCGGACCTGGTGCTGCTGGACCTGATGCTGCCGGGGCTTTCCGGGGAAGAACTGCTGCCGCGTATGGACGGGGCGCCGGTGATTGTGCTGAGCGCGAAGGCAGGGGTGGACAGTAAGGTGGAACTGCTGATGGCCGGCGCGGCGGACTATGTGACCAAACCCTTTGACACCCAGGAACTGTTGGCCAGGGTGGCCGTGCAACTGCGGGGCGGGGCCCGGCGGGAGAAGGGGCGGCTCTCTTATGGGGGGTTGGCGCTGCATACGGACGCCCACTGCGCGTTTGTGGGGGCGGTGCAGGTACACCTGACCCCCACGGAGTACGCGGTTTTGTGGCAACTGATGCGCAACCCCAATCAGGTGGTGACCAAGTCGCAGCTACTGGACCGGATTGCGCGGGACACGCCGGACTGCACGGAGAGCTCGCTAAAAACCCACATGAGCAATCTGCGGAAAAAGCTGCGGGCCGCCGGGGGCCGGGAGTATGTGGAGGCGGTGTGGGGCATTGGGTTTAAGATGGCGGGGCCCGGCCCGGACCATGCCGGTAGGAAACCCTAGCGTCTGTTTTAAAACCGGAGAAATGGGGGAGTTTTTGTCCAAAAGTGAGGGCTTTCAAGGGAAAAACCAAGAAAGGCTTGCCGCCTTTCGAGAATTTTTGACGCGGAAAGAACCGTTTGGGGGCAAAATAGACGGCGTTCCGGCGTTATAAAGCGGGCTTAAGGGCAGTGGAAACGGCACCGCCTGGCGCGGGGGCTTGGCCGGGGGGGAATCTTGACAAAATCTTAACTGTTTTCTTAACCGCTCTCTTAACCTTTATGGGTTATACTGTCCGTATCCCAACAGAAAGGACAGATTGCGCATGGAATATGTGTTGCAGACCAGCGCCCTTGGCAAGAGCTACCGCCACTGTAAGGCGCTGGAGAATTTTAACATCGCGGTACCCAAGGGGGCTATTTACGGCATTGTGGGCAAAAACGGGGCGGGCAAGACCACCCTGCTGCGGCTGATTTGCGGCTTGCAGATGCCAAGCTACGGGACCTACTCCCTTTACGGCGTCAACAACGAGAGCCCGGACATCAGCCGGGCACGCCGCCGGATGGGCGCGGTGGTGGAAACGCCCTCGATTGCCCTGGATATGACGGCCGAGGACAACCTAAAACAGCAGTGCCGGATACTGGGGCTGCCGGATTTTTCCTGTGTGGGGGAGCTTTTGGAACTGGTGGGGCTGCCCGGCACAGGGAAGAAGAAGGCCAGGAACTTTTCGCTGGGGATGCGCCAGCGGCTGGGCATTGCCGTGGCCCTGTGCGGCGACCCGGATTTCTTGGTGCTGGATGAGCCGGTTAACGGCCTGGACCCACAGGGGATTGTGGAGATACGGGAACTGATTTTGCAACTGAACCGGGAGCGGGATATTACCGTGCTGATCTCCAGCCATATTTTGGAGGAGATGCACAAGCTGGCGACCCACTATGGGTTTATTGACGGCGGGCGGATGCTGCGGGAGGTCAGCGCCGGGGAACTGGAGGCCCCCTGCCGCAAGTGCGTGCGGGCCGATGTTTCTGACACCCAGGCAACGGCCCTGGCTCTGGACGGCATGGGGCTGGAATACCGGATTTTGGACGGCAAGCAGGTGGATATTTACGACGCGGTGAACATCAGCAAGCTGGTTAAGGCCCTTTCGGACAAGGGCTGCGAGGTATACAATGTGCAGAACCATGACGAGAGCCTGGAAAGCTACTTCCTGAGCCTGGTGGGTACCGGGAAAGGGGGTGAGGGCCATGCGTAAGCTGCTTTCGGCCAATTTCTTCGCGCTGTCCCACTCCAAGCGGTTTTGGCTGGGGGGCGCCGTCCTAGTGGTGGCGGCCGCCCTGGATGTGCTGGGCCTGTACAAGATGCAGGCCCATGGCGAGGCGGTATCGCTGGACAATACCATTGTGAGCTGCGCGCCCTGGCAGTTTATCCTGCTGCCCTGCCTGTGCGGCCTGTTCATCAACACCGACTATAACGACGGCACCATCCGCAATAAGCTGGCCGTAGGGCACAGCCGGACGGCGGTGTATATGAGCAACTTTATCACGGTTTACGCCATGGAACTGTTCTATATGGCCCTGGCCCTTTCCACCATCTTCCTGGTGGGGATAGGGCTGCCGGTGGATGAACCCGGACACGTGGCCCAGGGGCTGGGGGTGCTGATGCTGACCTTTTTGGCGCTGACAGCCATCTCGGTGTTCCTGGCCACGCTGATTGCCAACCGTACAGCCTTGGTGGTCTGCGCGGTGGCGGGCCTGGCGTTGATGTTTGGGGGGCAGATAATCAACGGGATACTGGAAAACCCCAAGATGGTCGCGGACTATGGCGGGGTGGTCTTTGTCACCGATGAGGAGGGGGAGCAGAAAATGCAGTACCTGGACCGGGAGGGGAACCCCATTGACGCGGAGGACATCCCCATGGTCCGCAACCCCAATTATGTGGAAGAACCCCAGCGCACCATGCTGCGGCAGTTTAACGAGATGCATCCAGGTGGGCAGCTATGGGAAATTATGTGGAATGGCCACAGGGAGTATAACGAGGACGGCAGCGAGGCGATTGTGGTGCAGACCCCCCGCTGGCTGCTGGCAACCTATGCCCTGGCGGTAGCGGCCCTGTTTACGGGGGCGGGGATCCTGCTGTTTAGGCGCAAAGACCTAAAGTAAGGAGCGGCCAATCCTGGACACCGGCAAAAAAAGAACCAGGGACAAGAAAGAGGGAAAACGCTGGATAACCACTGTGCCGCCGGTAGAGTAAACAGTATAGGCCGGTAGTAAAGGGCACAAAAGTTTTTGA
>CANOFK010000069.1 GCA_947565265.1 uncultured Clostridia bacterium
TGGCTACGCCAACTCTTGGGCTCTGATTCTCGGCTGCCGCCTCGGTCGGCGACGGGCAATCGCCACCGGCGGTTGCCGCCCCCTAAGAACCCCGCCACCTTTGAAAAGGACGAGGGCCACCGGGGGGGCGTCACGAGCCGGCCGAACCGGCAAGTGAGAAGGCAAAACTTTTACTATTTGTCCGTTTGTTCGCCGGAACCTCGCCGGTATTTGTGGGCCAAAACAGTTGATAAATCCCGCCGGGTATAGTATAATAGGGTAAAAGAATCCAAACGAAACGAGCGTGATCCCCCATGAGCGAGAAACTCCGTCTGGGCGTAGTCTTTGGCGGCCAGTCCTCTGAGCACGAGGTTTCCCTGATGTCCACTGCGTCTATCCTGGAAAACCTGGACCCCGGAAAATATGAAGTATATAAAATCGGCATAACCAAAGAGGGCCACTGGCTTTTGTATGAGGGCCCTGCCGCCGGCCTTTCGGACGGCACCTGGCTGACGGCCTCTACCCCGGCCTTCCTCTCCCCTGACCCTACCGTTCACGGCCTGGTGGCGCTAAAGGACGGCCGTTGTGAGGTCATCCCCCTGGACTGTATCTTCCCGGCCCTTCACGGCAAAAACGGCGAGGACGGCTCCATCCAGGGGCTGTTCCAGTTGTCCGGCATCCCCTATGTAGGCTGCGGGGTCACCAGCTCCGCCGTGTGCATGGATAAGGCCATCACCCACACCCTGCTCTCCGCGGCGGATATCCGCCAGGCCCATTACCTCTGGTTCTATGCCGACCGCTATGCCGCCGCCCCGGACACCATCCGCAACAAGATCCAGGCCCGGCTGGATTTCCCGGTGTTCGTTAAACCGGCCAATGCCGGCTCCTCTGTAGGCGTTAGCCGGGTGGATAGCCCGGAAGGCCTGGACGCCGCCATTAAAAAGGCCGCTGCCGAGGACGGCAAGGTGGTTGTGGAAGAGGGCATCCGGGGACAGGAGGTGGAGTGCGCCGTGCTGGGGCTACGCCCCACCGCCCAGGCCTCTGTGGTGGGGGAGATCGGCGCCTCCGCCCAGTTCTACGACTACGACGACAAGTATATCAACGGCACCAGCCAGCTCTTCATCCCCGCCCGGCTGGAGGAACCCGTGGCGGAGAAGATACGGGACACCGCCGTGCGGGCCTACCGGCTGCTGGGCTGCTCCGGGCTGGCGCGGGTGGACTTCTTTGTAACCGAAGAGGGCCGGGAGGTGGTGCTCAACGAGATCAACACCCTGCCGGGGTTCACCGCCATCAGTATGTACCCCAAGCTGTGGACGGCCTGCGGCATGACCTACGGCGGGTTGCTGGACCGGCTGATCGCCCTGGCCCTGGAGAAGGCGGGTGTGGCCCATGGATAACCGGCCCATCGGGGTATTTGACTCCGGGCTGGGGGGGCTGACGGCAGTAAAAGAACTGGAAAAGGTGCTGCCCGGCGAGAGCATCGTTTACTTTGGCGACACGGGCCGGGTGCCCTACGGCACCCGCAGCCGGGAAACCGTGCGCCGCTATGCCCGGCAGGATATGGCCTTCCTCACCCGCCATGACGTGAAGGCCGTACTGGCTGCCTGCGGTACGGTCAGTTCTACCGCGGGGGATATTGGCCACGCCCTGCCCGTACCCTATTTTGATGTGGTGGGCCCTACGGCCCAGGCAGCCGTCCGGGCTGCCAAAGGGGGGAAGATCGGGGTGATCGGCACCAGTGCCACGGTGCACAGCGGCTCTTATGCCAGGGCCATTGCGGCGCTGGACCCGGCGTTGCAGGTGTTCACCCAGCCCTGCCCCCTGTTCGTGCCGCTGGTGGAAAACGGTTTTGTTGCCCCCGGCGAGGAGATTACCCGGCTGGCGGCGGAGCATTACCTTGCGCCCCTGCGTGAGGCGGGGGTCAGCGCGCTGATTTTGGGCTGTACCCATTACCCTTTGATCGCCCCTACCATCTGCCAGGTCATGGGCCCGCAGGTCACCCTGGTGGACAGCGGACGGGAAGCGGCCCTGGCCCTGGCCGGGTACCTGACGGGGCATACCATGCTATGCGGGCCGGGCCAGCCCCGGCAGGCAGAATACTATGTGACCGACGAGCCGGAGAACTTTGCCGCGGTAGCCGCCCTGTTCCTGGGCCACGCGGTGAAAGGCCCCCGGCGGGTGGACGATATCGAAAGCTACTGAAAACCACTGGATACCCCGGTAGAAAAACCGGGAAATGAAGGAGGGCGGGGATATGTTAAAGGAAGATTACACCATCAACATCCGGGGCAAACAGGTTTATGAGGATGATTCCGGGGAGGTTGCCCTCTCCACCACCGGCACTTTTTCCGAAAAGGACGGCGTGCAGTTTATCGCCTATAAGGAGTACGATGAGGAGGATCCCCGCTTGTCCCACACGGCGGTGCTGCGGGTGGAGCCGGGCAAAGTCACCATGATCCGGGCGGGCTCCTCCACCCGGCTGATCCTGGAGGAGGGCCGGCGGCATCTGTGCCACTATGACACCGGGTTCGGCTCTTTGACCGTGGGGGTCTTTACCAGCGAACTGCATACTGCCCTGGGCAGCGGCGGCGGCTCGCTGGAGATCAAGTATACCCTGGACATCGACTCTAACCTCTCCAGCCAAAATGAACTGCGGGTAGAGGTGATCCCCCTGCCGGCACCCCGGTGCTGACCGGCCCGGCGCCCAGGGACGCCTGCACGGCCGCGGCTTTGTAAGTAAAGCCGCGGCCGTGGCCTCTGTCTGCCGGTACCCTGCCGCCGCTTAAAAAGTTAAAAGGAAAGGATTTTTTAAATTATGTCACAGCTTGTCACCAAAGCCAAAGAACAACTGGCCGGCGCCATTCAGGCCGCGCTACAGCAGGCCATAGCCTCCGGCACCCTCCCTGCGGCCACCCTACCCCCCATCGTGCTGGAAGTCCCTGCCGACCGGGCCCACGGGGACTGGTCCTGTAACGTGGCCATGGCCGGGGCACGGGCCTTCCACGCCGCCCCCCGTAAAATTGCCGGGGCTGTGCAGGAGAATATCTCCCTGGCGGGCACCTGGTTCAACGCCTGCGAGATCGCCGGCCCCGGATTCCTCAACTTTACCTATGACCCCCGCTTTTACGGGGCTGTCCTACAGGATATCGCCAAGCTGGGCCCGGCCTATGGCCAAAGCGGGCTGGGCGAGGGAAAGCGGGTGCTGGTAGAGTACGTTTCCGCCAACCCCACAGGCCCCATGCACATTGGCAACGCCAGGGGCGGCGTGCTGGGCGACGCCCTCTCCGCGGTGCTGGAAACGGCCGGCTACCAGGTGGAGCGGGAGTTCTACGTTAACGACGCCGGCAACCAGGTAAACCGCTACGGCCTGTCCATTGAGGCCCGGTATATGCAGCAGTTCCAGCCGGACTTCCCTTTCCCGGAGGACGGCTACCTGGGGGAGGACGTGACGGAAAACGCCCGGACCTTTGCCGGCATCCACGGGGACAAGTACGTGGCCTGTGACAGCGAGGCCCGCCGCGAGGCCCTTATCGCCTATGCCATCCCCCAAAACATCCAGGTGCTCCACGACGACCTGCGCCGCTACCGGGTAGAGTACGACAACTGGTTCCACGAGTCCACCCTCCACGGAAACGGCGCGGTCAGCCGGGTAGTCGAGCTATTTAAAGAGAAGGGCTGCACCTACGAGAAGGAAGGCGCCCTCTGGTTTAAAGGGGCGGAATACGGCTCCGAGGACTTTGTACTGGTGCGCTCCAACGGGGTGCCCACCTATATTGTGCCGGATATCGCCTACCACTACAACAAGCTGGTCACACGGGGATTTGACCTGGCCATCAACGTGCTGGGCGCCGACCACCACGGCTATGTACCCCGGCTGAAGGCTGCCATCGCCGCCCTGGGCATTGACCCCGACCGCCTGAAAGTGGTGCTGATGCAGATGGTCAGCCTGGTGCGGGACGGCGAGGCCGTAAAACTCAGCAAGCGCAGCGGCAAAGCCATTACCATGGCCAATCTGCTGGACGAGGTGCCTGTTGACGCGGCCCGGTTCCTGTTCAACTCTTACGAGCCCAACACCCGTATTGACTTTGACCTGGACCTGGCCGTGAAGGAGGATGCCCAAAACCCGGTATACTACGTGCAGTACGCCCACGCCCGCATTTGCAGCATTTTGCGCAATTTGAAGGCTGACGGCATAGAGCCCCGGCCCTGCACCCCCGAAGAGCTGGCCCTGCTTACCGCCCCGGAGGAAGTGGAACTGACCCGCTACCTTTCCGGCTACACCGACGAGGTGGCCAATGCCGCCCGGAACATGGACCCGGCACGTATTACCCGGTATGTGCTGAACGTATCCACCCTGTTCCACAGGTTCTACAACGCCTGCCGGGTGAAGGGGGTAAACCCGGCCCTTAGCGCGGCACGGCTGGTCCTGTGTACCGCGGCGAAAACGGTGATAGAAAACGCCCTGGCCCTATTTAAAGTAACCGCCCCCGATTCCATGTAACCGAAAGCAGCGCCTGCAAACGCGCTGGGATACCGGCAGGGAACTCCCCCTTAAAGGGAAGTTCCCTGCCCTGTTTTAGGCGGGCAGGTAGGGGTTCTTGCAAGCCCCGTTGCGCTTTAGGGGAACTTTTATGGGCGCTGCGCGGATAATCAGGCAAATAGAAAGGGCTCCCGCTTGGGTAGCCCTCAGCTTTTGTTTACTTTATTTGGCACTGAATTCCTGGCTGTAAATCTCCTTGCCGTCCTCGGTCTCGTACACCACAACCACTTTCGGGTCAGTCACTTCAATGGCAGAGCTCAAAGAACCGGCAATGCTCTCAAAGGTGCTGCCCTGGCTGCCCATAGCGGCTTCCAGCGCGTCACGCATAACGCTGATCTCGTCATCGCTAAAGGTTTCGCCTACATAGGTAAAGGTATAGATAAGCTTGTTGTCCTCGCCTGCAATGGCCACCTTCATGCTGTCGTCGCCAGCAGTCAGGCTTTCGATCATGGAGTCCAACTGGCCCTTCACAGTGGGGTCGTCCAGGAACTCCTGGATGGTGGCAAACTTGCCGTTGGCAGGGGCGCCAGCCTCGCTGCTCTCGGTTTCGCTGCTTTCAGCCTCGCTGCTGCTCTCCGTTTCGGAAGAACTGCTGTCCTCTACCGCGGAACTGGTGGTGCTGCTGGCCTCGCTGGAGGAACTGCTCTTCCCGTCGCCGCCGCAGGCAGCCAGGGACAGTACCATTGCCATCGCCATCGTGCCGGCCAAAAGCCGGAGAAGATTCTTTTTCATGATCAATCACCTTTCATTCATTTTTGTTTTAAGTATTTTGGCCCCTCAAGGCTTGCATTACCGCCCCGCGGGAACCAAGGGGAATTATACTCCTGTTCCCGTACAATGTCAAGCCTAGAATGATTACAAAAGAATTACTTTTTTCTGCAAAAACAATAGTATTCCACGTTGTTTTCCTGATTTAGCCAATTTCAACAATTTTACTCCGGCCTCTTCTGCCCCGCCCCGGTCAAATCCCGCACGCTGCCCCGCTCTACCAGCCGGGCGGGCAGTTCAAAGCGCAGCCAGGGTTCCTCTTCCCCCAGCTCCTTCAGCCGCCGCAGGTTCTTGATCATCTGCACACACTGCCGGCCCATCAACTGGGGGGAATTGTGCACCGTGGTGATGTGGGGCTCAATCATGGTGCACAGGGGCTGGTCGTCAAACCCTGTTACCGAAATGTCCTCCGGCACTTTTTTGCCGATGAGTTCCAGCGCCTTTATGGCCCGCCACGCCTGCCGGTCGTTCTCACACACCAGTGCCGTGGGCAGCCGGGGCGCCTCCCCCAGCAATTTGGCCAGCCGCTGGTACTCAAACAGGTCTTCCTCCGGCTTGGCGCAAAAGTAGAACTCCGGCCGGTCCTCCAGGCCGAATTCCTCCAGGGCCCACCGGTACCACCTGCGCCGGTCATCCCGCACCTCGCCGGGCCAGCCGCTGTAGGCAAAGCCTATTTGGGTATGCCCCTTTTCCTTCAGGTATCTGACCACATTGTACATCCCCTGCCGGTTACTGATGCACACGCTGCTGGGCTCCCAATAAGACGCCCCGTCCAGAAAGCCGCCTGCGTCTATAAAGACGCAGGGCACCCCCGCCGCTTTGACCTCCCGCTCCATCTTTTTTGTCAACTGGCAGGGGTGCACGATCGCCCCCATCACATCCCCTGTGCGGCGCAACTGCTCAGCCAGGCTGGTGTTTTTCAGCCGGTTGGTGTGCACCATCACCAGGCAGCAGTCATTCTCCCAGGCCTCGGCCTCCACGCCCTCCAGCACCCCGGAGAAGAAATTATAGGGGTCGTTCCGGTCCCCAAAAAACTCATGGGAGATGATATAGGCGATCACTTTGCAGGCACACCCGCCGCTTTCCGCCTTTTCCGCGGGCTTATCCCCCGGCGCGGCCCCCTCCCGGCAGGCGTCGCTGAGCATCTCCCCGTGCCCCAGCTCCTGTATCTTTTCCAGCAGCGACTTGCGCAGCGAGTCGCTGATGCCCGGCTTATTGTTCAGCACCAAAGAGATAGTGGCTGGCGAAACGCCCAGTTTTTTGGCCAGATCCTTTGCTTTCACACTTGATCACCCCGGCAAGATTTATAAATTCTTTATAAACCATTATAAACTATCCTGCCCAAAATTGCAACC
>CANOFK010000070.1 GCA_947565265.1 uncultured Clostridia bacterium
ATCATAAACTTCATGTTGCTGGTGCCGCTGGCCTCGGTGCCCGCCAGGGAGATCTGCTCGCTGATCTCCGCCGCCGGTATCAACGCCTCGGCCCAGGTCACGCAGTAGTTCTCCACAAAGATCACCTTCATCTTCTTGTTCACCCGCTCGTCATGGTTGATGACATGGGCCAGGGTGGCAATAAACTCGATGATCTGCTTGGCAAAGTAGTAGCCCGCCGCGGCCTTTGCCCCAAAGAACCAGGTATGGGGGGTAAAGTCGGCGTTGGGGTTGTCCAGCAGCCACTGGTAGGTGGCCAAAATATTCAGGGCGTTCATGTGCTGGCGCTTGTACTCGTGCAGCCGTTTCACCTGTACGTCAAAAATGGAATCCGGGTCCACCACCTGGTCCTGGGTGCGCAGTAGGTGCTTGGCCAGCCGCTCCTTGTTCTCCCGCTTGATCTTCTCCAGCCGCTCCAGCACAGCGGGGTCGTCCTTATATTTCAGCAACTCGGAAAGCTGGTCGGCGTCATAGATATACTCCTTCCCGATCAGTTCCGTAAGCAGCCCGGCCAGCTTGGGGTTAGACTGGTTCAGCCACCGGCGGTGGGCAATGCCGTTGGTCACATTGGTAAACTTCTGGGGCTCCTCCACGTAAAAGTCGTGGAACAGGTCGTCTTTCAAAATATCGCTGTGTAGGGCAGACACCCCGTTAACGCTGTGGGAGCCGATCACCGCCAGGTTGGCCATTTTCACGTACCCGTCGCTTACCGGCGCCATCCGGGCAATCTTGCCGTGGTCCACGCCCTTGGCCTTCATCTCTTCCCAGAACCGCCGGTTGATCTCCTCCATAATCTGGTAGATCCGGGGCAGGCGCATCTTCACCAGTTCACACTTCCAGGTTTCCAGGGCCTCGCTCATCACCGTGTGGTTGGTATAGGCCACCGTGCGTTTCACAATATCCCAGGCAGCCTCCCAGCCGTAGCCGCACTCGTCCAGCATCACCCGCATCATCTCCGGAATCGCCAGCACCGGGTGGGTATCGTTCAGGTGGATGGCGCACAGCTCCGGCAACTGGTCCAGGTTGCTGTGCACAAACAGGTGCCGCCGGATGATGTCCTGGATGGAGGCGGACACCAAAAAGTACTGCTGGCTCAGCCGCAGTATCTTCCCCTCGGCGTGGTCGTCCTCCGGGTACAGCACCTTGGTAATGGCGTCCGCCATGGCCTGCTGCTCCATGGCCCGCATATAGTTGCCGCTGCCGAACAGGCTCATGTCAAACTGATGGTTCTCCGCCTTCCACACCCGCAGCAGGCTGATGCCCTTGCCGTCCATGCCGGAAACATACAGGTCAAAGGGGATGGCCGTCACCGTGGTGTAGTCCTTATGCTTAACGGCATGGTACTGGCCGTTCCAGCGCTCCTCAATATGCCCGTCAAAGCGCACCTCCACCGAGTTCTCCGGCACCTGCTGCATCCACACCGTGCCTCCCGGCAGCCAGAAGTCCGGCAGCTCGGTCTGCCAGCCCTCCACCAGTTTCTGGCGGAACAGCCCGTATTCATACCGCAGCGAGTACCCCATCGCCGGGTACCCCTGGGTGGCCAGCCCGTCTAAAAAGCAGGCCGCCAGCCTTCCCAGGCCCCCGTTGCCCAGGCCCGCGTCCGGCTCCTGGCGGTACAGGTGCTCCAGCTTGATGCCGTACTCCGAAAGGGCCTGGCGCACGTTCTCCTCCAGCCCCAGGTTAAACAGGTTGTTTTTCAGCGAGCGCCCCAGCAAAAACTCCATACATAAATAATAGATGCGCTTGGTCTCCGTGCGCTCGGCGTTCTGGTTAAACTCCGCCCGGCCCTTGGCCATCAGTTCCCGCACAATCAGGGCCACAGCCTTATAATATTCCTCGTCGGTGGCGTTTTGCAGCGACACCCCAAAGGTGTGGGACAGCTTGTCCTTAATGGCCTCCTTGATCTGCGGGACGGTAAGAGAATAGTTCATGTAAATGCCTCCAATTCAAAAGGGTGTAAGAAATAATGAAAGTATAATATTGTGTGTACTATAGCAAAAATTTTAACTCCTCTTTCGCGCATACCAGATGGAATATATGAATTATACACTAATTTTTCCGAAAAAGCAACTCCCATTCTTCGAAAAGAATCGCCACTTCCTTATACTAATATTTATTATACACTTTTGCGGTTAAAATTTCAACAATTAATTTGCATCATTATAACCCACCCCGCCCCACCAAAAAATGGCCGCCATCCCCTGTTTTTCTACAGAATTCCCTCTTCCCTACCGGCGGGGTTTGTCGTATAATAAAGGCATATTAACTTTATTAATGAAGAAGGGACGGGTAGCATTTGGAAAAAAGACGAGTAAGGCTGACGATCAACGGGGTTGTCTGCGGGCTGATCACCGGGGAAAGCGAGGCGTATATGCAAACGCTGGCCGACGAGGTGGGCGGGCTGATGGGCCAGATCATGGCCTCTTCCCCGCTGATCACACGGGAGGCCGCCGCCCTCACCGCCGCCCTCAGCATCTGTGACGACTGCCACAAAAATGCCGAGCGGGCCGCCGCCCTGGCCGGCAAGGCCGAGGAGTTGGAGGTAGAGGCCGAATTGTGGCAAGAGGAAAAGGTAGAACTGCTAAAGTCAGCGGTAGATACCCAGAAGGACGCCCAACTGGCGGAAAAAGCCGCCCGGCTGGAGTCGGAAAACGCCCGGCTGCAAGAGGCCGTAGCCCGGTTGCAGGAGGTAGAAGAGGAAAACCAGGCCCTCCGCCAGGCCGCCCAGGAGCCCGACGCCCGGATCCAGGCCCTGGAAGCGGAAAACGCCGGCTTGCGGGAAACTCTGGACAAGCTTAGCGAAACCGTGCGCCAGAACAGCGATTCGCTGAAACTGGCCGAAAACCGCCTGGCCCAGCGCCTGGAGGAAAACCAGGGCCTGCGGGACCGCCTGGAGCACATGGCGCAGGCCCTAAAGGCCGCCCAAGAGCAGCCCGCCGCCCCGGCGGCAGCCCCCCGGCGGGCCGGCAAAAGCCGCAAAAACCCCCTGCGCCGGGAGGAAGAGCCCATGGAGCAGGAGGGCCTGCAAAGTTTCTTTGCCCGCGAGGAGAACACGCCGTGACCGCCCCGCTGGAGGTGCTGGCCCCCGCCGGCAACTGGGAGGCCCTGGAGGCAGCGGTGCGGGCCGGGGCCGGGGCCGTATACCTGGCCGGCAAAAGTTTCGGGGCCCGGGCCAAGGCCCGCAACTTCTCCCAGGAGGAGTTGGCCCAGGCCGTGCGCTATTGCCACCAGCGGGGGGTGCGGGTGCACGTCACGGTCAACACCCTGCTCAAAGACAGCGAGCTGGCCCCTGCCCTGGCTTTTGTAGATTTCCTGTGCAGCCTGCCGGTAGATGCCGTGCTGGTGCAGGATCTGGGCCTGCTGGCCCTGCTGCGCCGCCGGGCCCCGGCGCTGCCCATCCACGCCTCCACCCAAATGAGCCTGCACACCCCCGCCGGGGTCCGCCTGGCCGGGGAACTGGGGGCCGTACGCGCCGTGCTGGCCAGGGAATTGAGCTTGCCGGAGATCCGGGAGATCGCCCAAAGCACCCACATGGAACTGGAAACCTTCGTGCACGGGGCCCTGTGTATGTGCCTGAGCGGCCAATGCCTGCTCAGCGCCATGCTGGGCGGCCAGAAGGGCGGGGCCCGCTCCGGCAACCGGGGCCAGTGCGCCCAGCCCTGCCGCCTGCCCTTTGCCGCCGCCGGGGGCACGGGCCATGACCTCTCCCTTAAAGACCTCTCCTACATCCAGGGCCTCCCCCGGCTCCAGGCGGCCGGGGTGTGCTCCGTCAAGATCGAAGGCCGCATGAAACGCCCGGAGTACGTAGCCGCCGCCACCGCCGCCTGCCGGCTGGCAGCCGGCGGCCAACCGGTACCCCCGGCCCTCACCCAGAGCCTGGAGGCCGTGTTCTCCCGCTCAGGCTTTACCGCCGGCTACCTGTCCGGGCAGCGGGGCCGGGCGATGTTCGGCACCCGCCGCAAAGAGGACGTGGCCGCCGCCACCGAAAAGGTGCTGGCCGGCCTGCGGGGCCTGTACCGGGCCGAACGGCAAAGCGTCCCGGTGCGCCTCACCCTGTCCCAGGGGCAAGGCCGCGCCCTGCTCACCGCCGAGGACTGTGAAGGCAACTCCTTGCGGGTAGACGCAAGCTTAGAGCCTTTACACACAGACGCCGGCCGGGCGGAACAGCAGCTACGCAAAACCGGCGGCACGCCATTTTGCGCAGGGGACGTCCATATCCCTACAGATGGTGTATCCCTCTCCGTAGCCGGGCTCAACGCCCTGCGCCGCCGGGCCCTGGAAGGGCTCCTGGCCCTGCGGGGAGAGTGGCAAGCTATCCCCTTTACATCCATCCCGGTCGTAAAGCCAACACCTTACCAGCCAAGCCGCCAGGGTCAGCCCCTGCCCTTGCGGGCCTGCTTTGCCTCGGCGGCCCAACTGCCCCCCAGCTTCTCTATGTACCAGTCGGTTTCCCTCCCTATAGAAACCCCACCCCAGGCGCTGGCCCGCCTGCAAAACCGGCTGGCCCCCGGCCAGGCCCTGCTGCTGGACCTGCCCCGGGGCCTGTTCGGCTGGGAGGAGGAGCTGCGCACCCTGATCCGCCAGCGCATGGAGCAGGGGTTCCGCCACTTTGTCTGCGGAAATCTGGGGGCGCTACAGCTTTGCCGGGAGGTAGGGGCCACAGCCCACGGCTCCTTTGGCCTGAACATCACCAACACCGCCGCGCTGGAGGAGTTGGCGCGTCTGGGCCTGCAAGACGCGGAACTGAGCTGGGAGCTCACCGGCCGGGAGATCGCCGGGCTTGGCGGCAGCCTGCGCCGGGGGGTCATGGTCTACGGGCGGCAGGCGCTTATGCTCACCCGCAACTGCCCCCTGGCCAATGCCTCCGGGGGCTGCCGGCACTGCCAGTCCCCCGGCTGGCTGTCAGACCGTAAAGGCAAGCGGTTCCCGGTGATGTGCCGGGCCGGCGGCCGGGGCGGGGCCGAGCTGCTCAACAGCGTCCCCCTCTGGCTGGGCGATGAAGGCCCTGGCCTTGCCGCCGATTTTGGCATCCTGCGGTTTACTGTGGAAAACTCTGTGGAATGTGGGGAAATCTCCCGCCGCGTCCAACAGGGGGAAAGCCCCGTGGGCTCGTACACCCGCGGGCTTTTCCGCCGGGGCGTGTTGTAATGTGGAAAACTCGGTTGAAATTGTTGGCAAGTAATTCGCCATTACAGCGTAATGCACATACAACTTCCAAATTTCAATCCACAAGTGTACATTTTCTACAAGAAAGTTCCTTCCTTGCCCCAAAACTCTGTTTTGCCCTGGGGAAAACCCCACCGGCCTCCTGGGGGGATATCCCCAGCGTTTCCTATTACATTATATAGTGTTTCCCACCGCATCCATTGTTGAAAAGTACCGTTGAAAAATTCCGGGCCGCCCCGCCGGCCCCTATGAGGTGAAATCCATGCAGATCAACTATGTAAAACTCCGTCCCGGCGCCCAGCCGCCCCAGCGGCAAACCCCCGGCAGCGCCGGGGCAGACCTGGCCGCCTGCCTGCCCGCCCCGGCCCGTATCGCCCCCGGCGAGGCCCTCACCGTGCCCCTGGGCTTTGCCGCCGAAATCCCGCCTGGCTTTGCCGGGTTCGTGTTCTCCCGCAGCGGGCTGGGCAGCAAGGGGGTGGTGGTGGCCCAGGGGGTAGGCGTCATTGACAGCGACTACCGGGGGGAGTGGTGCGTGCCCTTGCGCAACCTGTCCCAAAGCCCCTACACCCTCTCTCCGGGGGAGCGGATCGCCCAGGTGATATTCCTGCCCTTCTCCGCCGGCACGTTTGTGGAGGCCGCCCAGCTTTCCCCCACCGGCCGGGGCCAGGAGGGCTTTGGCAGCACCGGCAAAGGGGGCGCCTGACCCCCCTGCTATCTTGTGCCGGGCCTGCCGGCCAGGGCGGATATGTGCCAGAATTTACGGATTGTTCACAGGATAGCCAACTTAAAGGTTGAGAATCGGCGAAAAGTACGGTATAATGGTAGGTATGGTTCCGCGCCCTATCCACGCCGCAAGGGCCCTGTAGCGGCAAATAAAGCGGCAATAATTGGGAATACTGTATCCGTGCGGCGCCGCCGCATGGGTCGTACCACAACCCCTAAGACCACCGGCCCGGCCGGAGAAAGGCAGTTTATATTATGGCAGGCTTTTCGGGATTCCTCTCCATGTTCTCCATGTTTTCCAAAGATATCGGCATCGACTTGGGCACCGCCAACACCCTGGTGTTCATGCGGGGCAAAGGCATTGTAATGCGTGAGCCCTCGGTGGTGGCTGTGGATGTGCGCACCGACGAGGTGCTGGCCGTGGGCAAGCAGGCCAAAGAGATGCTGGGCCGCACCCCCGGCTCCATCGTGGCCGTGCGCCCCTTAAAGGACGGGGTCATCGCCGACTTTGACGTGACCGCCGCCATGCTCAAGTACTTTATCAAAAAGGCCCTGAAATCTGGGGCCCTCAGCCGCCCGCGCATCATCATCTGCATCCCCTCCGGGGTAACGGAGGTAGAGCGCCGGGCCGTAGAGGACGCCGCCCGCCAGGCCGGCAGCAACAATGTGGACCTGATGGAAGAGCCCATGGCCGCGGCGGTAG
>CANOFK010000071.1 GCA_947565265.1 uncultured Clostridia bacterium
CGTCAAAAATCCTCGAAAGGCTGCAAGCCTTTCTTGCGGTTTTTTCCTTGAAAGCTCTGGTTTTCGGACAAAAATCCGACATTTCTCCGGTTTTAAAACAGACTCTAAGCCAGATAGGCTGCGGCCGGAAGGAGGAAACAGGTATGGGGCTGGCGGAACTGTTTTTGGTGGCGGTGGGGCTTTCGATGGACGCCTTTGCCGTGGCGATATGCAAGGGGCTGGCGCTGCAAAAGGCCAGCGGTAAAAGCATGGCGCTGGTGGGGCTGTGGTTTGGGGGCTTTCAGGCGCTGATGCCGGTGCTGGGGTACCTGGTGGGCGTGCAGTTTAAGGACGCCATTACGGCTATTGACCATTGGATCGCCTTTGGGCTGCTGGCGGTGATTGGCGGCAATATGGTGCGGGAGGCCCTGGCCGGGGACGAGGAGGAGGCGGACGCCTCCCTGGCACCCAAGGCCATGGTGCTGCTGGCCCTGGCCACCAGCATAGACGCCCTGGCCGTGGGGGTGGGCTTTGCCTTCCTCAGCGTGAACATAACCGCCGCCGCGGGCTTTATCGGCGGAGTGACTTTTGTGCTCTCTGCCGCCGGGGTGAAGGTGGGCAGCGTGTTCGGGGCCCGCTATAAGGCCCGCGCCGAACTGGTGGGCGGCGTCATCTTGATTTTGCTGGGCACGAAGATTTTGCTGGAGCACCTGGGGGTGCTTTAAGGCTGCCGGCTGCCGGGGCGGGGTGGGTGTGCTGGGGAGGGTGCGCAAGGGGCGCTGCCCCTTGCGGATCCCTGCCAGAGGGCCGTGGGCCCTCTGGACTCCCGATACTGCGCACGGACCGCGCTATGGTTTTAGGGCTTTTGGCACGCGAAGGGGAAACGGGATGGTGACTGGTTTTCTTTTTTTGAAGGGCCAGGCGTGTTTGAAAAATTGAAAAGTGTTTTCTTTTTTATAGAAAAGCTACGGCAAGCGGGAGATGGGCTTGGGGTTTCTTCTTAAAAACGGATTTTTTCTGGTGAAGGATTTGGCGTTTTCTTTGTTTTAGAGGGTTAAAACCCGGGCCGGAGGGGATTCCAAAGGGCCAGTGGCCCTTTGGCGGATTCTCAAGGCAGCGCCTTGAGCCGCCGGAGGCAGGGCGGGTGCGCTGGGGGGGGAGGCTTGACCGGCGGCGGGGATTGTGGTACAATAATGGGCGCCGAAAGGGCGGGGCTTTGCGGGGGAAGTGGCCGGGGGCCCTGGGGGGATTGAAGGCGTACGACCAACAAAATGCCAGGGGGAGAATATGGGCTTATTGGAACATAAAAAGCGGCTGCTGGTGCTGTTTGGCTCGCCCAACAGCCACGGGAGCACCCGGATGCTGCTGGACGGGTTTTTGCGGGAGTTTAAGGAGCGCAAGGAGTGGCAGATCGACGAGATGGACACCTACGCGCTGAACCCCCATCCCTGCACCGGCTGCCGGGCCTGCGCCAAAAAGGAGAAGTGCCGGTGGGACGACCTGGACGGCTTTGACAAGGAGCTGCGCCGCTGCGACCTGCTGGTGGTGGCCTCGCCGGTATACAATGACTCGTTCCCGGCGCCGATGAAGGCGCTTTTGGACCGCACGCAGCGGTATTTTGAGGCGCGGTTCTCGCTGAACATCAGGCCGCCGGTGAAAAAGCACCGGGACGCGGTGCTGCTGCTGGCCATGGGCCGGGAGGAGGACTTTCCGGTGGAGGTGACGGCCCACCAACTGCAAAGGGCCTTCAGCGTGATGAACACCACCCTGCGGGGCTGCGCCGTGTGGGACGGCACGGACCGGGGCAGGCAGAACCTGGGCCCGGCCCTGCAAAAAGCCAGGGCGCTGGCCCTTGAAATCCTGGGCGAGATGTGATATCATTGAAAAAGAAACTTATTGCAAAGTGGGGTTCAATATGTCTGGACATTCGAAATGGAACAATATCAAGCGGAAAAAGGAAAAGGCAGACGGCGCCAAGGCGAAGATTTTTACCAAGATCGGCCGGGAACTGGCGGTGGCCGTGAAGGAGGGGGGCAGCCCTGACCCGGCGGCCAACTCCCGGCTGAAAGACTGCATTGCCAAGGCCAAGGCGGCCAATGTGCCCAACGACAACATCGAGCGCATTATTAAGCGCGCGGCGGGGGAGGGCAGCGCGGACAGCTACGAGAACATCACCTACGAGGGCTACGGGCCCTGCGGGGTGGCGGTGATTGTGGAAACCCTGACCGACAACCGCAACCGTACCGCCGCCGACGTGCGCCACGCCTTTGACAAATACGGCGGGAACCTGGGCACGACCGGGTGCGTCAGCTTTATGTTTAAGGAGAAGGGCGTGATTGTGGTAGAACGGGAGGGCCTGGACGAGGACACGGTGATGGCCGACGCCCTGGAGGCCGGGGCCGCGGATTTTGCCGCGGACGAGGATGTGTTTGAGATCAGCACCGAGCCGGAGGACTTTAGCGCGGTGCGGGAGGACCTGGAGCAGAAGGGGTATGCTTTTGTTTCCGCCGAGGTGGAGATGGTGCCGGACACCTACACGGCCATTGCCGACCCGGACACGGTGGTGAAGATGCAGAAGATGCTGGACCTGCTGGAGGACAACGACGACGTGCAGAACGTGTGGCACAACTGGGACGCCCCGGAGGACGAGGAGTAAGCCGGCCGGGGAACCGGACAGGCCGGCAATTTGCCGGGAAAAGGAGCGGTTGGGATGGGCAGTTTTGGGTTTGCGGAGATGCAGGCCATACAGGAGGAGTTGCAGGCACGGTATTTTGAGCGGTGGGGCGGGCTGCGCCCGGAGAAGGGCCGGGACAGCCTTTTGTGGATGATGATTGAGGCGGGAGAGGCCGCGGATATCATTAAGAAACGGGGGGACGGGCCCATTGTGGACGACCCGGCGGTCCGCCGGCACTTTGTGGAGGAACTTTGCGACGTGCTGATGTACCTGAATGACGTGATGCTCTGCTATGGGATTGGCCCGGAGGAACTGGAAGAGGCTTACCGGGAAAAACACAGCCGCAACATGGGCCGCTGGCCTACCTGAATGAAATAGCCGGAAAGCGGGAGCAGGGGCTCCCGCTTTTTTTGTGCTTGGGGGGAGGGGGCGAAAGGGTGAAAAAAAGGGGGGATTTTCCCTGATTGGTACTTGACAAATACCCCGCCAGGGTATATACTAAAAATACCCTAGGGGGGTATAAAGGCCCCGCCGGGGGGCAGGTTAGATGCGGAGAGGAGGCCCGCCCATGTGCGAGGGATGTTGTAAGGGAAGTAAAAAGACCCGGATGCGCTCGCCGGAAGAACTGAAACGGCTGTGCAACCGGCTGAGCCGTATTGAGGGGCAGATACGGGGCATACGGGGGATGCTGGAAAAGGACGCGTACTGTATGGATATCCTGGACCAGGCGGCGGCAGCCAACGCCGCGTTGCGCGCCTTTTCCGGGGAGCTGCTGGCCCAGCACCTGCGTACCTGCGTGGCCCGCGACCTGCGGGCCGGGGACGAGGGTACGGTGGAAGAACTGGCCGGGGCCCTGCAAAAGCTGATGAAATAAAGGCCGGCGGGCTAGAGTCTGTTTTAAAACCGGAGAAATGCCGGATTTTTGTCCAAAAACGAGGGCTTTCAAGGAAAAAACCGCAAGAAAGGCTTGCAGCCTTTCGAGGATTTTTGACACAGAAAGCACCGTTTTGGGGCAAAATAGACGGCGTTTCGGCGTTTTAAAACAGGCGCTAGGGTCTGGCGGAGAGAGGAGCGGTGCTATGAAACAGTTTTCGGTTACGGGCATGACCTGCGCGGCGTGCAGCGCCCGGGTGGAAAAGGCAGTGGCCCAGGTGCCGGGGGTGACAGGGTGCTCGGTGAGCCTGTTGACCAACAGCATGGGCGTGGAGGGGGCCGCGGCCCCGGAGGCGGTGATTGCGGCGGTGGAAGAGGCCGGCTATGGGGCGGCGGAGAAAACGGCCGCCCGGCAGGCCGCGCCGGCGGCAGACGCCAGCGCGTTGGAGGATAAGGAATCCCCCCGGCTGAAAAAGCGGCTGCTGTGGTCGTTGGGGTTTTTGCTGGCGCTGATGTACCTTTCTATGGGGCACATGATGTGGGGCTGGCCGGTACCCGGCCCTTTGGGCCACAACCATGTGGCCCAGGGGCTGGTGCAACTGCTGCTGACCGGGGCCATTATGGTGATCAACCAGCGGTTTTTCATCAACGGGTTCAGGAGCCTGTGGCATAGGGCCCCGAATATGGACACCTTGGTGGCTTTGGGGGCCGCGGCGGCCTTTGGGTACAGCGCCTATGCCCTGTTCGCCATGACGGACGCCCTGCTGCGGGGGGATATGGCCGGGGTGGACACCTATATGATGGAACTGTATTTTGAATCGGCGGGGATGATTTTGACGTTGATCACCCTGGGGAAGATGCTGGAGGCCCGGTCGAAGGGGCGCACCACCGACGCGCTGCGCAGCCTGATGGACCTGGCGCCCAAGACCGCGACCCTGGTGCGGGACGGCCAGGAGCAGGTGGTGCCTGTGGAGCAGGTGCAGCCGGGGGATGTTTTTGCCGTGAGGCCGGGGGAAACGATCCCGGTGGACGGGGTGGTGGCCACGGGCGTTAGCGCGGTGGACGAAAGCACCCTGACCGGGGAGAGCGTGCCGGTAGATAAGGCACCGGGGGACCTGGTGTCCGCGGCCACGCTGAATAGATCGGGCTACTTGCAGTGCAGGGCCAGCCGGGTGGGGGAGGACACCACCCTCTCCCAGATCATCCGGATGGTCAGCGATGCGGCGGCTACCAAGGCGCCCATTGCCAAGGCGGCGGATAAGGTTTCCGGGATTTTTGTGCCGGTGGTGATCGCCATTGCCCTGGTGACCACCGTGGTTTGGCTACTGCTGGGGCAGGGGGCAGGCTTTGCCCTGGCCAGGGGGATCTCGGTGCTGGTGATCAGTTGCCCCTGCGCCCTGGGCCTGGCCACGCCGGTGGCCATTATGGTGGGCAGCGGGTTGGGGGCCAAAAACGGCATTTTGTTTAAGACGGCCCTTTCCCTGGAGGCGGCCGGGCGCACGGAGGTGGTGGCGCTGGATAAGACCGGCACCATCACCAGCGGCCAGCCCAAGGTGACCGACCTGCTGCCCGCGGGGGACACCGGGGAAAACCGGCTGCTGGCGCTGGCCGCGGGCCTGGAGGCCCCCTCGGAGCACCCGCTGGCGGCGGCCATTGTAGAGGAGGCCAGGGCCAGGGGGCTGGAACTGCCCGGCGCGGAGGGCTTTACCGCCATACACGGCCGGGGGGTGCGGGCCAGCCTGGACGGGGCGGCCTATATCGGCGGCAACCTGGCGATGATGGAGGAGGCGGGTATTCGCACGGCGGAACTGGACAGCCGGGCCGGGACCCTGGCCGGGGAGGGCAAGACCCCCATGTTCTTTGCCAGGGAGGGGGATAAGGCGCTGCTGGGGGTGATTGCCGTGGCGGACACCCTCAAGGAGGACAGCCCGGCGGCTATCCGGGAGTTGCAGGGCATGGGCCTGCGGGTGGTGATGCTGACCGGCGACAACCAGCGCACCGCCCAGGCGATCGGCAAGCAGGCGGGGGTGGATGAGGTGATTGCCGGGGTGCTGCCCGACGGCAAGGAGAGCGTGATCCGCCGGCTGAAAGAGCAGGGCAAAACCGCTATGGTGGGGGACGGCATCAACGACGCCCCGGCCCTGACCCGTGCAGACACAGGCGTGGCCATTGGCGCGGGCACGGACGTGGCCATTGACGCGGCGGACCTGGTGCTGATGAAGAGCCGCCTTTCCGACGTGCCGGCCGCCATACGGCTGAGCCGGGCTACCCTGCGGAACATCCACCAGAACCTGTTTTGGGCGTTCTTCTACAACGCGGTGGGCATCCCGCTGGCGGCGGGGCTGTTTATCCCCTTTGGGCTGACCTTGAACCCCATGTTTGGGGCAGCGGCCATGAGCCTTTCCAGCTTTTGCGTGGTGTCCAATGCCCTGCGGCTGAATTGGGTTAAGCTGCGGGACGCCCGCCACGACCACAGGCGTAAGCCGAAAAAACAGACCATAAATAAGGAGGAAATTGCTATGACAAAGACCATGAAGATTGAAGGGATGATGTGCGGCCACTGTGAGGCCAGGGTAAAGAAGGCTTTGGAGGCCCTGCCACAGGTGGAGAGCGCTGTGGTCAGCCATGAGGCCGGTACCGCGGTGGTGACCCTGTGCGGGGACATTGCCGACAGCGGCTTGCAGGCTGCTGTGGAGGCACAGGACTATCAGGTGACGGGCATCGAGTAAAAGAGGGGCCCAAGGGCAAAAAAAGAGCCTGCCGCGCTGCGGTGGGCTCTTTTTTTGCGGGTTAGGGGCCGCCCAGCGCCACCACCGCCAGGCGGCTGATGCCGTAGTAGCGGCAGACAGCGGCGGCGGCAGGGGGGATCTCCTCGCCGGGGACCAGGGGGGCTACGGCGGGGGGGCAGGAAACCTGGGGCGAGGCGGCCACCCGGCCAACGGCCTGGTCCAAGGGGAGGGTTTCCTGGGGAGAGAACATGGCCTGGCGGATGGACAGGACCTGCCGGGGCGGGGCGGGAAGGGGCGGGGCCTCCGCCAAAGGGGGGA
>CANOFK010000072.1 GCA_947565265.1 uncultured Clostridia bacterium
CTCCGCAAAGGGGGGAAAGCGGCTTGTAATCGGCGGGACAATGCGCTATAATGGGGGCAATACTTAACCAGGAGGGATCTACCATGACAGTAGGCGCACAGTTATTTACCCTGCGGGAGTACACGCAGACGGAAAAGGACCTGGACTACTCGCTGGGGCGGGTGGCAAAGATGGGGTACGAAACCGTACAGATCTCCGCCATTGGGCCCATTGCCCCGGAAAAGGTGCGGGCCCTTTGCGACAAACACGGGCTGGGCATCGTGCTGACCCACACCCCGCCTGACCGGATCCTCTACGATACGGAGGCGGTGATAAAGGAGCACGACGTGATGGGCTGCCGGTACATCGGCATTGGCATGATGCCCCAGAAGTATTGCTCGGCCGAGTGGCTGTGGCATTTTGCCGACGATTACCGGGAGGCGGCCAAGAAGATTGCCGCCGCAGGCAAGCTGCTGATGTACCACAACCACAATGTGGAGTTCCAGCGCTTTGGGGGCAAGCTGGTGATGGAAACCCTGCTGGAAAGCTTTGCCCCGGACGAACTGGGCTTTACCCTGGACACCTACTGGGTGCAGATGGGCGGCGGGGACGTGTGCCGGTGGATGGAGCGGCTGGCCGGGCGGATCCCCTGCATCCATTTGAAGGATATGGCCGTGAAGGGCTGGGAGCCGGTTATGGCCCCGGTGGGCGAAGGGAACCTGGAGTTCGGCGCTATTCTGGAGCTGGCGGAACGGTGCGGGGTGGAACACCTGCTGGTGGAGCAGGACGTGTGCCAGCGCAGCCCCTTTGACTGCCTGGAGAGCAGCTATGGCTATGTGAAAGGGCTGCTGGGCTGAGGCTTGGCATAGGGGCGTAGGGACTTGGGGCGCTGCCCCAAACCCCGGCAGGGGCTTTAGGCCGCCCCTGCACCCGGCCAAGGAGGGGCGTAAGGGCTGTTACCGGAGAGCTTCTTCCAGGGCTGCGGTGACGATGCGCAGGGCTTTGAGGCGGGCGTATTTTTTGTCTACGGACTCCAGGATATGCCAGGGGGCGTAGGTGGTGCTGGTCTTTTGGAGCATCTCGTCAATGGCGGCCTCGTAGACGTCCCACTTCTCCCGGTTGCGCCAGTCCTCGTCCGTCAGTTTCCACTGCTTGGCGGGGGTGTTCTGCCGGTCGGTAAAGCGTTGCAGTTGGGTGTCTTTGTCGATCTGCACCCAGAACTTCAGCACCACGGCCCCCCAGTTGTGCAACTCCTGCTCAAACTCGTTCATCTCGTAAAAGGCCCGCTGCCAGTCGTTCTCGCTGCAAAAGCCCTCCAGGCGCTCTACCATCACCCGGCCGTACCAACTGCGGTCAAAGATGGCGATGTGCCCGTCTTTGGGCAGGCGGGTCCAGAAACGCCACAGGTAGTGGCGGGCCTTCTCGTGGGGCTCGGGGCTGGCGATGGGGTGCACCTCAAAGCCCCGTGGGTCCAGGGCGCCGGTGAGGCGCTTGATGTTGCCCCCCTTGCCGGCGGCGTCCCAGCCCTCGTAGACAATGACCGCGGGCACCCGCTTGCGGTACAGCCGGTTGTGGAGCATACGCAGCTTGCCCTGCAATTCCCGCAACTGCTGGCGGTAGGCCTCGTCGGTGACGGTTTTGTCCTGTAGGGGCACCTCGCCCAGCTTGGGCATTTTGATGAGGGGGAACACGTTTTGCAGCAGGGGCACGGCCAGGCTGCCGTTGTGCAGGGCCGTATCGATACCGGTGCAGAGGGTTTCCATCACCTGCAACTCGGCAAACTTTTTGTTTTTGGCGTCTACAATATACCAGGGGGCGCTGGGGGTGTTGGTGTCCTCCAGGTAGCGGTCGAACACCTCTACGCAGCGCTCGTAGTGGCTGTTTTGCCAGACATCCACCCGGCCGACCCGCCAGGCGGTGTCCTTATCGTCCATCAGGCTGTTGATGCGCCTGGCCTGCTCTTTTTTGCTGATGTGGAAGAAGAACTTCAGCACCAGGTAGCCGTTATCCGTCAACTGGCGCTCAAAGCGCCGGACGCTGTCTACCCGCTGGGCATAGCCCCTATCCCCCAGCACGCCGTTGAGCCGCTGCCGGGTGACTTCGTCCATCCAGCCGGCATCCAGGAAGGTGAACTTGCCCGCCTCGGGGATCTTCTCAAAATAGCGGGTCAGAAAGGGCTTGCGGCGCTCTTCCTCGGTGGGGGTGGCCATGGAGAACACCTTGAAGAAACGGGGGTCGATATGCTTGATGATCTGCCCGATGGCGCTGCCCTTGCCCGCGGCACCCCAGCCCTCAATCAGCACCAGTACCGGCAGCTTTTTGTCTTTTAGCAGCATTTGCTGGGTTTCCAGCCGCTGGCCCGCGGCCTTTAGCCGGGCCCGTAGTTCCTCCCGCTCCGGCTTGTCCGGGCGGATCCAATTTTTCAACATCTCTCTCACCTCTGTGTTTTCTGCTCTTTGGGAAGGGCGCCGCGCCTGCCTAAGGGCCCGCGCCAGAAGGGCAAAGCCCCTAACGAGGTAGGATACCCCTTTGGAAGGGCATGAACGATAGGGCGCGGCGGACGCTGTTTGTCTGCCGCGCTTTTTTGGGGCCTTTTCGGGGCGTAGGCACTTCCTGTAGTCTGATTATAGCACTTTTGGTTGGGAAAATCCATAGTTTTCCCGCTGTTTTGTGATTTTTTAATAAAAAGCAGGCCGGGCTTTGGGCACCTGGCCTGCTTTTTATGATGGGGCTGCCATAGGCCCGAAAACCGGGCCTTATGCCTGGGCTACGATTTGGGTGCTATCCCCTTTGCTGACCCAGACGGAAACAATGTCCAGGTTTTCGTCCAGCACCACAAAGTCGGCGGCCTTGCCGGGCTCGATGCTGCCGATCTCCTTGTCCAGGCCGATGGCCTGGGCCGGGATAAGGCTGGCGGCCTTGGCCGCCTGGGCGAAGGGCACGCCCCAGCCCACCAGGTTTTTGACCTCTTGGTGCAAGTTGGTGACCGAACCGGCGATGGTGCCGTCGGCCAGCACACACTTGCCGCCGCTGATGCTGACGATCTGGCCGCCCAGGTCATATTCTTTGCCCTCGGGCATACCGTTGGCCCGCAGGGAGTCGCTGACGATCAGGGCCCTGTCCCCCAGCAGCCGGAAGGCCAGCCGCAGCACGGCCGGGTGGATGTGCTCGCCGTCACAGATCAGCTCGGCCCGGACGCGCTGGTCCTCCAGCACGGCCCCCACTACGCCGGGCTTGCGGTGGTGCAGGCCGTTCATGGCGTTGAACAGGTGGGTGGCATGGGTGACGCCCCAGTCAAAGGCGGCTTTGGCATCCTCATACTGGGCGGTGGTGTGGGCAATGGACACGGTGCACAGCGCTTTGGCCTGTTTGACGAAGTCCTCGCCGCCGGGCTGCTCGGTGGCCACATCCACCAGCCGGACCAGGCCCTGGGAGAGGTTGTACCACTTTTGGAACAGGTCAAAATCCGGGGGCAGGATGTAGGCCTCGTTTTGCGCGCCTTTGCGGGCGTGGGAGAAGAAGGGGCCCTCCATATTGACGCCCACCACCTTGGCGCCACCCTCGATGGGGGCGTCATGGGCGGCCTTGGCGGCCAGCAGGGCGGCTTCGATATCCTTGCAACTGATGGTGGCGGTGGTGGGGCAGAAAGAGGTGACCCCGTGGGCCAGCAGGAACCGGGCCATATCCGCCACCGCCTCTACGGTGCCGTCCCCGATATCCGCGCCGGCACAGCCGTGGATGTGCACATCTACAAAACCGGGCACAATGATGTAGCCGCCGCAGTCTACGGCCATGTCGTCCTCTTTGCGGGGCAGGTTTTCCCCGGTGCGCAGGATTTTCCCGCCGTCGATCTCGATATCCCCCTGGACCAGCCGGAAACCGGCGTCCAGGTATTTGCCGTTGATGAGAAACATATTGATACATCCCCTTGCTTTATTTTTGGCGGCGCCGGGCGCCCGGAGGCCGCGGCCTTTGCAGGCTACAGCAGTATGGTGTTGAGCAGGACCAGCAGCGTGACCCCCGGCACCCCCAGCACGCCGCTGGCGGCCAGGCTGAGCCGGTTGACCGCAATGGACACGCCGGTGTACGTGCCGGTATAGTTGACCAGAGCCAGGGCAGTAAGGCCCAGGCAGGCGGAGAAGAGGAAACTTTTCATGGGGCATCCTTTCCGCGGCAAAAGCGGTGCGGCGCCGTTTTACCGTTTTGCCGTTTTTGTTTTAGTGTATGCCGCCTTGGGGGCCGGTTATTCCTCTTCCGGCATAAAGTCGATGCGGCCGGTGGCTACGTCTGCCCCGGCGATGATGACGCCCAACTCCTGGCCCATCATCAGCACCCGGCCGCTGCGGCGGTCCCGGTGGGAGATCTCGCCGTCGAACTCAAAATCGCAGCCCGCGAAGTCGCTGAGGCTTACAAAGCCCTCGGCATTATTGCCCAGCTTGACAAAGATGCCCTTGGGCGTGACCCCGTTGATGACCCCCTTGTGGTGCTCGCCCAGGTGCTGGCGCATATACTCGGCCGTGTAGCAGTCTTCGGCATCCCGCTCGCCGGTAACGGCCCGCACCTCGTTTTTGGAACTTTCCAGGGCGGACTCCTCCGCAAAGGCGGCGTAGCGCTTTTTCAGCGTGGCGCTGGACTCCCCCGCGGCCAGGCCGCTGAGGATGCGGTGGATGGAGGTATCCGGGTAGCGGCGGATGGGCGAGGTGAAGTGGCTGTACTCTGCCAGGGCCAGGCCGAAATGGCCCAACTCCCGGTGGTCATACCGGGCTTTGTCCATGGTGCGCAGGATGCGCTGGTTGACCAGGGACTCTTTGCCGGTGCCCTTGACCCGGCCCAGCACCTGGGCGAAGTCTTTGGCGGTGGGCGTGCCTTTTTTCAACTCGCCGCAACGGACGCCCAGCCGGTCCAGCAGGTCGCAGAGCTCGATTACCCGGTCCGGGGTGGGCTTTTCGTGCACCCGGTAGAGGAAGGGGATCTCCGCTTGCAGGGAGGCTTTGGCCGCGGCGGTGTTGGCCGCCACCATAAGCTGTTCGATCAGCTCCTCGGAAATGCCCTGGGTGCGGGGCAGGATGTCCACGCACACCCCGTCCTCATCCAGCACGAACTTGATCTCGTCGCTGGTCAGGTCCATCTGGCCCCGGCTTTTGCCGTTGGCGGCCAGGATATCCGCCAGTTCTTTGGCAGCCAGCAGGCTTTCCATAACCGGGGCGTACTTGGAGAGGATGTCCTTCCCCGCCGTGCCGGCGAAGATCTGGTTGACCTCGCTGTAGACCCCCCGCACCTTGGAGTTGATGACGGTTTTCTCGAACCGGTAGCCGGTCATGTTACCCTCGCTGTCAAAGTCCATCAGCGCGGAGAAGGTCAGCTTGTCGGTGCCGGCGTTCAGGCTGCACACCCCGTTGGAGAGGGCCTCGGGCAGCATGGGGATGACCCGGTCCGCAAAGTACACGGAGGTGCCCCGGCGGAATGCCTCGTTGTCAATGGGGGTGCCGGCTTTTACATAGTGGGACACGTCGGCGATATGCACCCCCAGGGTGTAGCCGTCCACGGTTTTATAGGCGGACACCGCGTCGTCCAGGTCTTTGGCGTCGGCGCTGTCAATGGTGAAGATGGGCTCGTCCCGCAGATCCAGCCGCCCGGCGATGTCCGCCTCTGTTACCGTCATCCGGCTGATCTCCCCGGCCTGGGCCATCACCGCATCGGGGAACTGGGTGGGGATGCCGCAGCGCTCGATAATGGCATCGGCGCAGACCCGCGCCCGGTCCCCGGTGCCGAACACATAGGTCACCTCTGCCAAGGACCAGTCCCCCCGGCCGTCCTGTTTGGGCACGATGAGCACCTTGTCGCCGTCTTTTGCGCCGCAGGTTTTGCCGGCGGGCACCTGCATATCGTAGCGGACAGGGCCGTCGGGGCTTACCCGGGCCACCGGGCCGTCTATGCGCATGGTGCCGGTGAGTTTGTTGTTCTCCCGCTCTACAATGCGCTTGACCCGGCCGCTGGGGCCCTTATCCCCTTTTTTTTGCAGGTCGGTCAGGATCAGGGTGTCGCCGATGAACGCGCCGTTCAGGTCCCGGCCGGGGATGAAGATGTCCTCTCCCCGCTGGGGCCGGGCAAAGCCGAAACGCTCGGACAAGGACACCAGTTTGGCTTCGATCTCCTTTTGCGGGGGGACCAGCCGGACCCAGTGGTCCCGGCCGGTTTTGACCTCGCCTTTTTCCTCCAGGCTGTGCAGGGCCTGATAAAAGGCGTCTTTGCTGCGGATGCCGCTTTCCCGTTGCAGGCTCTTTTCCGGCACGCCGTCGCCCCCGCAGCGCTTGAGCGCCGCTACGATTACGATTTCCTCCGGCGTGCTGGCTGCGCTGGGCATCCAGTAAGCTGCCGGTGCAGGGCCGCCAAAGCTGCGGCCCCCTCCTCTTGTATTTCTCACGTTTGGTTCCTCCTTTTTTCGGTCCCTCTTTTAGGGCTTGTTTGAAAATAGAGGAAATGACGAATTTTTGGCCAGAAGGGGACAA
>CANOFK010000073.1 GCA_947565265.1 uncultured Clostridia bacterium
AACCAACCTTCCCTGCCGCTTACATCAAACCCGTAAAACTCCTGCCTTGCGCAAAACCAATTCCATCTTTTTCTCTCCTTCCTTAAGCTTTCCGGATACTTCAAAACTCATACAATACGCCCCGCCACTTGATTTAGCTAATTCCAAATAAAATGGTCATCCTTCACCAATCAAAAAAAAATAAGTGATGTTCTTACCCAACTATCGAAACGTTCCCGTAGAAACAGCCGTCCCATCAATAGACAAAGAAAAAAGTAGCAAGTATGGCCGGGTCCAGGGACGGTCTTAGTCCCTGGTGGGGTCCGGGGCAAAGCCCCGGCCGCCGGAGGCAAAAACCCTCGCCACCAAAGCAAAACCACTTAAAGGGGATGTTTCGCAATCGTCCCGCCGTGACGGGGGTATGTTTTGGGGGTAAAGCGCAGTTTGCGGATGACAATCAGGTTGCGCTGGCCGGCGGTAGGTAGGTGGACGGTTTTCATATCCGCCACCTCTCCGCCCAGCAGTTGCAGGGCCTGGCGGGCGGCGTCCAGCTCCTCGGCCGCGCCGGGGCCCTTCATGGCCACAAAGTAACCCTTCATCTTTACCAGCGGGAGGCAGTACTCAACCAGCACCTGCAAGGGGGCAACCGCCCGGGCCGTTACAAGGTCAAAGCTTTCCCGCATGGTTTTGTCCAAACCGGCCTCCTCGGCCCGCTTGTGGACACAACTGCACGCCAGCCCCAAATGGGTACATACTTCCCCCAAAAAACGCAGCCTTTTGTTGGCCCCGTCCAAAAGCGTAACTTGCAGGTCAGGCCGGGCTATCTTCAGCGGCAGGCCAGGGAACCCCGCGCCCGTGCCAACATCCAGCACCTTGGCTCCCTCTTTGGGTTTGCAAGCCGAAAGCACCGTCAGGCTGTCAACAAAGTGTTTCTCCACCACCTCCTCCGGCTGGGTAATGGCCGTAAGGTTTAGTTTCTCGTTCCAGGCCAACAGCAACTCCATGTACTGCTGGAATTGCTCCAACTGCCCAGGTGTAAGGCGGATCCCAAAGGTTTTTGCCATTGCCCCCAGCTTTTCCCGAATATCCTCCATCTACTATTCAGCCCCTTCCTGTTTTTCCTTACCATGTGCCGACAGCCAGATCATCAGCACCGAAATATCCGCCGGGCTTACCCCCGACACCCGCCCTGCCTGGCCGATGTTGGCCGGGCGCACCTTTTCCAGCTTTTCCGCAGCCTCCAGGCGCAGGCCGGTTATCTGCTGGTAGTCTATAGATGCAGGCAGGCGCTTTCCCTCCACTCGGCGCATCTCTTCAATATCTGCCAACTGGCGGCGGATGTAGCCCTCATACTTCAACTGTATCTCCACGCTTTCCCGTACAGCCTTTGGCAGAGGGGGACGGCCTGTATCTACCTCCTGCAAATCCTCATAGGTAAGCTGCGGGCGCTTGAGCAGGTCGCACAGCCGCACGCCCGTACTTACCGGAGATGTTTCACGTGAAACAAGAATCTCGTTTAACCTTTCGCTGGGAGGTAAAACCGTGCTGTTCACCCGTTTCAGCTCTTCCGCCTTCTGCCGCTGCTTTGTCTGAAATTTCTCCCAGCGGCTGTCAGAGATCAACCCCAGTTCACGGCCCATGGGGGTCAACCGCTCGTCCGCGTTGTCCTGCCGCAACACCAGCCGGTATTCCGAACGGGAGGTCATCATCCGGTAGGGGTCTGTCACCCCCTTGGTGATCAGGTCGTCGATCAGCGTGCCAATGTAGGAGGTTGAGCGGTCCAATATAAAGGCAGGCTGGCCCTTCAGCTTCCGGGCCGCGTTGATGCCCGCCACCAAACCCTGGGCGGCGGCCTCCTCATAGCCGGAACTGCCGTTAAACTGCCCCGCACCGTACAGGCCCGGATGCTCCCGGAATTCCAGGGTAGCGTCCAACTGTAAGGGGTCACAGCAGTCGTATTCAATGGCGTAGGCACTGCGCATGATCTCCGCCTTTTCCAGCCCCGGGATGGTATGGTAAAAAGCCACCTGCACCTCTTCCGGCAGGGAAGAACTCATGCCCTGCAAATACATCTCCTCTGTTTCCAACCCACAGGGCTCCAAAAACAACTGATGCCGGGCCTTGTCGGGGAAACGCACTACCTTGTCCTCAATGCTTGGGCAGTAGCGGGGGCCTACCCCCTCAATCAACCCGGCAAAAAGGGGTGAACGTTGGATGTTCTCCCGAATAACCTGGTGGGTTTCCCCATTGGTCCAACTGATATGGCACACAGCCTTATTCTCCAAAGGGGTTTCCGTGTCAAAAGAAAAGGGCACGATCTCCCCGTCCCCATGCTGTACCTCCAGGGCGGAAAGGTCAACAGAGGACTTCAGCACTCGGGCCGGGGTGCCTGTCTTAAACCGCCGCAGGGGGATGCCCAGCTCACGCAAGGCATCCGGCAAAAACGCCGCGGGGAACATCCCGTCCGGGCCGCTTTCATAGGCCACCTCCCCCACAAACACTTTGCCCCCTAAAAAAGTGCCCGTGCAAAGGATCACCGCCCCTGCCCGGTACAGGCCCCCCATGCGCGTGCGCACCTGCCAGCCACCTGCCGTGGGCTCCAGCCCCACCACTTCCCCCTGGCGCAGGGTCAGGTTTGGCTGTACCTCCAAGCGGTGTTTCATCAGCCGGGCATACTGGTTGCGGTCGATCTGGGCCCGCAGGGAGTGCACGGCCGGACCCTTGCCCAGGTTCAGCATCCGGCTCTGGATCATGCACTGGTCAGCGGCTTTCCCCATCTCGCCACCCAGGGCGTCGATCTCCCGCACCAAATGCCCCTTTGCCGTGCCCCCGATACTGGGGTTGCAGGGGCAGTTTCCCACCGCGTCCAGGTTGATACTGAACACCACCGTCCGGCAGCCCAGCCGGGCAGCGGCCAAACCGGCCTCTATCCCAGCATGGCCCGCGCCCACAACCACCACATCCACTGTACCGGCGTCATATGTTTTCATAGCCACCCCTACTTTCCCACACAAAACTGCGCAAATACCGCATCCGCCACTTCCTCCGAAACCTTCCGGCCAGTCAACTCAAAAAGGGCCCCCAAGGCTTCTTCCACACAAACCGTAACCGCGTCCAGGGTCATACCGCCCCCTATCGCCTCCCGCCCCCGGCATAGGGCCTCCCATGCCCGTTGGGCCGCAAAGCGCTGGCGGTCGTTAAACAGTTCCCCGTCTGAAGGGTCAAAGCCGGCGGTGCCGAACAAAGCTGCCACCGCCTGCCCCAATTCCTCCAACCCTGTCCCGGCTGACGCCGAAAGGCATACCACCTGGGAGAACCCCCCACGCAGCCGCTCCACATCCAACCGGCCGGGCAGGTCAACCTTATTGACCACCGCAATGGCCGGTAGGAAAACCAGGGAATCCATCAAGGCAATATCTTCTTCCTCCAGGGGGCGGGAGCCGTCAAATACAGCCAACACCAACTGGGCCGTGGCGATCCTCTCCCTGGCCACCGCCACACCGATCTCCTCCACTGGGTCACAGGTGGCGCGCAGGCCAGCCGTATCCGCCAAAAGCAGGGGCACCCCGCCTAAAGATACCGTTTCTTCCACCACATCCCGGGTGGTGCCCGGATAGGGGGTGACAATCGAGCGCGCCCGCCCAGCCAGCAGGTTCATCAAAGTGGACTTGCCCACATTGGGCCGGCCGGCAATTACCGTACACAGGCCCTCCCGGTAAATCTTCCCCTTGGCAAAACCGGCCAGCAGCTCCTGCAAACTGTCCTGGCAGGCAGCCAGAACGCCATCGGTTTCGGCCGCCGTGGCCTCTTCCACATCCTCTTCCGGGAAATCCGCCCAAGCCGCTAAATGGGCGGCCAGCCCTTCCAGCCGGCCGGCGATCCCGTCGATCCGCCTGGAAAGAGCCCCGCTGCCCCCGGCCCGGGCCAAGCGGGCGGCCTCCCGCCCCCCCGCGCCGATCAACTCCATCACCGACTCTGCCTGCGCCAGATCCATCTTGCCGTTGAGGAAAGCCCGCCGGGTAAACTCCCCCGGCCCCGCCGGGACAGCGCCTGCGTCCAACGCCGCGTGCAGCACCTGGCGGGTCACATACAGCCCCCCATGGCAGGAAATCTCCAACACATCCTCCCCTGTGTAACTCTTGGGGGCAAGGAACACCAGCGCCACGCCGTCATCCAGTTTCTCCCCTGCCGGGGTGTATATCCCCCCATAAGCCGCCGTGTAACCAGCCATCCCTTTCAGCTTTTTGCCTGAAACCGGCCGGAACAGCCGCGCCCCCACCTCTATTGCTTTCGGCCCGGATATCCGCACCACGCCGATCCCCCCCGGCGCCTGCCCGGTGGAAATAGCCGCTATTGTCGTGCCCATATGATCTTCCTCCTAAAAAAAGCGGGACAGCTTTGCGCCGTCCCGCTGGGTTGCTGGCCTTCATTCAGGCTGGCTTTTTTGAAGTTTGACAGGCGCCAAACACGCCCGTATACAATGCCGTTATCTGCCTTTTCTACCCAGCAGATAACCTTCCCATCTACTTCCTTCTTTCCTGGCCACGCGCTTTCCGCGCCATATACGCCGCAGCGCTTACCCAGCCTTGGCAAGAAAAATGGAGTTTTGACTACCTACTTTTTCACGTCGATTTTCCCATAAATAGGTGCGCCCGGATCGTCCGCTTTCGGGGCAGCTTTGGAAGGCGCGTTGTGGGAGGCATTGCTCCGGGGGGCTTTACCGTCCCGCCGACCCCGGTCGAAACCGCCACGGTTCCCGTTATAGCCCCCGCGCCCGCCCTTGCGGTTGTCCCGCCGTGGCTGGAAACGCTCGCCGTTCTCCGGGCCAATCACCACGTGCCTAGCCTGATCCTCCCCCTCGCTCCAGGACTTCGCCCCCGCCACTGTCTGTACAGCGGTATGGATGATCCTGCGCTCATAGGGGTTCATGGGCTCAAGGGAAGAATTCCTGCCGGTTTTCACCGCGCGGTATGCCATTTTACGGCCCAAAGCCTCCAAAGTGACCTTACGTTTTTCCCGGTAATTGCCCACATCCAGGGTCAGCCGGAAATAAGAACCGTCCGTGTGGTTGGCTACCAGTGAGGAAAGGTACTGCAAAGCGTCCAGCGTTTCTCCCCGGTGGCCGATGACAAAGCCCACATCCTCGCCGTTCAAGGTCAAAGCAGCCCCCGCGTCATTGAGGGTGATATCCACCGTCACTTCCGCAAGGCCCATACAGGCCAATACCTGTTTCAGATATTCCGCCGCCTTCTCCGCCGGGGCGCCGCTTACAGGCTTTGCCGCCTCCTGGGCCTGGGTCTTGGCTACCGGGGCCGGAGCCTCAACAGCAGGGCTGCCAACCACTGGCGCTGCGGGCTTTTCAATCACGGGCGCCGGGGCCGGCACAGGATCCGGCACTTCCATATATGCCCGCACCTTAGCGGGGCGCCCGCCAAAGAGCCCCAAGGTCTTTTTCTGCGGCATTTCCAAAATCTCACATTCCGCGTCGATGGTGTCCACGCCCAAAGCGCGGCAGGCATTGGCAAACGCTACCTCAACGCTATCGCCCGTGGCAATGGCATCTTTAATCATGGTTCAAACCTCCTAAACCGGAAAAGTAATAATAGCCTTGGCCTGCTTACCATAACAGGCCGTTATCAGCCATGCGGGTTTCACTTCTTACTGCCCATATAGCTGGCCGTATCGCCGGAACCGTCGCCGGATTTCTTCTTTTTCTGCTGTTTCTGCTTGGTGGGTTCCTTCACCTGTTTTTGTTGCGGCAAAGCGGCCAACTTATCCGCAATCAACTTCTGCTGGGCCGCAGGTAAGGGGCGCACCTTCCCCTCCGCCAGTTCCAGAGATACAGCCCTGCGGGCCTCGCTGGTCGCGGCCAACTGGCTGGCACTAAAGTACTTGTTCATCACCAGTGTCTGCACAAAGCTGGCAACAATAGAAATGATATTGTACATACCCACAGCCGCCGGCATGATAAAGGCCCAGTACACGCTGATCAGCGGGAACACATACATCATGGCCTTTGTGCAGCCGGTCTGGGTGGCCTGCCCCAAGGATTTATTGGTATAGAACTGGGTCGCAAAGCTAAACACCAGCGACAGCACCGGGATGGTCCACAAAAAGGTCATAAACCCGGAACCCTGGGGCGACGAGAGCAAATCCAGCCCCAAAAAGCGGAAACCCTGGGAGAAAAACTCAATCTTATCAATGTCGGCCTGAGAGAACATGGTCAGGTTGGGGCGCAGCACCTCAAAATGCTTGATGATCTGCAACTCGGAGTACATACCCAACCCGGTAGCCGAGGCCACGCCGGGTATACGGGAAATGTAATCCGTAGCCTGCTGGATGGTATCGGCGGCAATATGCAGCGTGTTGGAAAGGGGCATAATCACGCTGTAGAAGATGCCCAGCATAATCGGGAAGGGCAACAGGGTAGTCAGGCAGCCGCTGCCGGGGTTGACCCCCTCCTTCTCGTAGAGTTT
>CANOFK010000074.1 GCA_947565265.1 uncultured Clostridia bacterium
GTATAATGAACATGGCGCAAGCCTTGCTATAGCCATAGGATTTTTTAGCCCGTGTACCGGCATTTGGCATAGGGCATACCAAATGCTTAACGCTTGCAGATCCTAGCCATCAGGCCCAGCGGCTATGCATCCCTTGCGCCGGCCAACATAATACACTTCACAAAGGATGGTTCAAAATCATGAAGATTTCCACCCGCATACTCTCCGGCCTGCTAAGCGTTTTGCTAACGCTGGCTTTGCTGCTGCCTGCCGCACCCGCAGCCAGCGCCGCGCCGGAGGACAGCACGCTGCCGCGGGGCTCGCTGACCGCCGTCTTGCGGCTGGACTACCCCCAGCCCCTGGAGGCCCTGCAAGCCCATGAGGTTACGGCGGCCCTTTACCAAAACGGCGAGCCCCTGGGCGAAGTGCCCTTGTGGCAGCCCGGCGAGGCCCAGATGGGCAGCTACGCCGCTACCCTTGCCGCTAAGGATACCGACGGCGGCGAAACCACAGGGGACTGGCCCAAATACCTGGAACTGGCTGTATCCGGGCTGCCCCAGGGTTCCTATGACCTGGTGTTCTCCGGGCTGGGCTACCAGGGTTTTGTGCAGCCCCTTACCATTGAGGACTGCGATCTCTATGTGGCCCTGGGCACCGGCGACGGCACCTTTGCCCTGGGCGACCTGAATGCCGACAGCCAGATAGATGCCGAAGACCGGGAACTTATGTCCCAGCACCTGGCCTCTACCGAAGAGGCTGACCTGGCTATGTATGATTTGAACGGCGACGGAAAAATCGACATAGTGGATCTGGGCTATGTCAATGACAATCTGGATCTTACCGGCGAGGCTTTTATGGCCGAGGGCGCTATGCTGGCCCCTCCTGTCGACCCGGAAGGGATCTCGCAGGACCTGGCCGCCGCAGGCACCACCGTTACAGAGGGGGAATTGGCCTCCCTGTTTACCGCCGGCGGCCAGGGGGCTACGCTGGCAGGGCCCGGTACCGAACTGGCGCTGCCTATCCCCTTCTCCCAGCCGGTAGAGCTGCGCCAGGTTGCCATTACCTCCCCGGAACTGGGTGGCGTAGAAACGGGCAGCGTAACCGTAGAGTATGAGGACGGCACCACCGAGGAACTGCCCATTGACGCTGCCATACCTGCCGGCGTGTATGCCATTAGCCGTACCCCAGGCACCCGCACCATCACCATTGATCTGGGCCAACGGGTGCCGGTGAAAAAGATCACCGTGCGGGTGGAAAAGACAGAGGACGGCACGGTTTCCGTAGAGTCTGTCCAGTTCCTTAAGGACATTATCCCGGAGAACCCTGCCGCCGTCAACCGGCTGGTCAACGGCCTGGCTGCCGAGGCTGGCAGCGGGGAAGTTACCCTGCGCTGGCGGGAACTGCCCAACGTTACCGGCTACCGGGTGGCCTACTGGCTCGACGGCAACCAGGGCGCTGCCAAAACGCTTGAGGTAGACCGGCCCTTTGCCACTGTAACCGGGCTGGAAAACCTGAAAACCTACTGGTTCCAGGTAACACCCATCGCCCAGGGCTGGGAGGGCTCCCCCTGTGAGGCGGTTTCCGCCACGCCCCAGCCTGCCCAAAAGCCCGATGCCCCGGATATGGTTTCCATCGGCGAACTGGACGGGGCCCTAACCGTCAGTTGGAAAGCCTCAAAGGGGGCCACCTACTATGAGGTCTACTATAAAAAGAAGGATGCCGCCGGGCAATACCAGCAGGCAGGCGGCATGATAAAGGGCACCAGCACCCGCATTAGCGGGCTGGTAAACGGCACTACCTATAGCGTTTATGTGGTCGCGGGCAATGAGATCGGCTCCAGCGGCCCCTCCCGCATTTCCGAGGGCACCCCGAAAGCGGTAGACTATGATACCCCCCAGGGCCTCCCCACCGCCAGCCTGCTGGGCCCGGATAAGATTAAGGATATCCGGCTGGCATGGCCCAACAACTATGCTGCCGGGGAGTATACCGCGGACGCGCCCTTTACCCCCCAAAACCTCATTGACGGCGACTACCGCACCCACTGGACCGCCGCCAACTGGCACGGCAACGAACACGTCATCACCACCTTTACCGAACCGGTGGACCTGCAAGCCGTGCTGTGGGCCCCCCGGCTGGACGGGAATTACCCCAGTTGGCTGCGTGCTTACAGCATACAGGTGTGGTACGAGGGGGATGACCTAAGCCAGAACGGCCGGCTGATTGTGCCTGACCCCCGGCGGGGCGGTGTGGACAACAACACCGACACCGGCAACAACGGCGGCTATGTACAGACCTGGCCCAACATCCCCAACCGCGGGCTGATCCCCACCACAAAGTTTGCGGTGCTCCCCTTGGGCCCGGCCAAAAAGGTGGTACAGATCAGCGTGGCAGTGGAACAGGCCGGTTACAACCTGGTCAGTTGCTCAGAGCTGATGTTTATGAAATATGACCCCGCCCACTGCTTGCCCGACAAGATTGCTGCCCTGTTTGCCGACGACCTGCGCACCACCCTGCGCCCCGGGGTCGATGCCGCGCAGATTGATGCCCTGAAGGCCCGGCTGGACAGCGACGAGAAGTATTACTACCTGGATACCGCCACTTTGGCTGACGAACTGGCCCTGGCCCGTGAGTTGCTGGGCGGCTCCTCCGCCGGGGTGATCAAGGAAGGGGTACAGTCCCGCTCCGCCGGCGCAGACAGCCAGAAGTACAGCCAAGGGGGCAGCGACCTGCAACCCTTGGGGGTAACGGCCCTGGCCAATAAGGAGATCACCCTGTACGCCCAGGGTATACCCGAGGGCGGCACCCTGACCGTGTACGCCAGCCAGTTTAACGCCGAGGCCTCTGCCTGGCGCAGTTCTATGGGCACGGTAGAGAACGGCCGCAACACCCTGCTGGTGCCGAAAATCGGCAGCCAGAACACCCAGCGGGGAGGCAGCCTGTACTTTACCTATACCGGCCCCAACCCGGAGAAGGTTCGCCTGCATATACGGCGGGCCACAGCCATCCCGGTGCTGGAACTGTCCGGCTGGTACGATATGACGGAAACGGCGCGGCGCAACACCATCACCCAGTACCTGGGCGACCTGGACGCGTACCTGGCCACTGCCGGGGTCAACGAGAACAATAAAACTACCAATGTACTGAACGTCACAGAGATATCAACCCCCACCATGCTGCTCTCCCTGCCTGCCCTGGCGGTAAAGAACAGCACCGCCGCCACTGGTGACGCCCGGGTGGAGGCCCTGTTCAACTCTGTGCTGGCCTGGGAGGACCTGATGCACATCTGCAAAACCACCCAGGGCATTGACAACACCTACCATGACAACGATATGCAATCCCGCCAAAACATCCGGTGTATGCAAATGTTCTCCGGCGCGTTTATGTACGCGGCGGGCAACCACATCGGCATCGGCTACGGCTCCTGCGGAGGCATGGCCGGTGGGCGGCCCATCTCCCAACTGGCCGCCGGGGCCACGGCCAACCAGCTCTTCGGCTGGGGCATCGCCCACGAGATCGGCCATAACATGGATAAGCTGGGCCGGGCGGAGATCACCAACAATATCTATTCCCTCATGGTACAGACCTGGGACGGCAAAAACGGCACCCTCCCCTCCCGTCTGGAAACCAGCGGCAAGTACGCCAAAGCCTTTACCAAAACCGCCCAGGGCCTGCCCGGCGAGAGCAATGACGTATTCGTACAGTTGGCCATGTATTGGCAGTTGCACCTGGCCTATGACGGCGCCGCGCCCGCGGATTTCTACAACCGTTTCTTTAAGGCCTGGAAGGCCGGCACCTATACCACCGGGTTCAGCAGCCTAAGTTACGACGAAAAAATGGCCCTGACCGCTGCGGGCGTTGCCGGTAAGAACCTCACGGAGTTCTTTACCCGCTGGGGGATGCGCCTGGGCCAGCCCGTCAAAGACAAACTGGCCTCTTATCCCGCCGAGCCCCGGGCCCTGTGGTACCTAAGCGACCAGAGCCGCCGGGAACGCTTGGCGGGCACCGGCGCCGGCTCGGTAAACCACCTGCTCAGTGCCAAACTAAAGGCGGGCAGCGTCAACCAGGTTGAAATCTCCGCTGCCACACGGGAGGCTGTGAACATCCAGGGTTACGAGATCCTCCGGGACGGCAAACCCATTGCCTTTGTAACCCCGGACCAGGTGCAGGGCTCCTTGCTCTACACCGATGAGATCGGCTCCGGCAACCACCTGGCCTTTACCTACTCGGTAAAGACCTACGACCTGCTGGGCAACTTGATTGACACCACCGGCGGGATGCAGGTACGGGTCGCTTATGACAAGACCGTGCCCGCCAGCCAGTATGACCTGAGCCTCAGCGGCACCACCGCTGTGTTTACCTTGAAAGGGGAAACCGCTGTTTCCGGCCTTAAGCTGCTGAACACTTTGCCCGGCAGCGGCAACTTTGAGGTGTCTGTCACGGATATGGGCGGCAAAAAGATCGTAGCCCGCTCCGGCAGCTACGGGGACAGCCAGTCCGCCGACGATCCCCAGAGCTATGTGACCTACTTCAACAAGCCCGGCACAAACAGTGCCAGCGGCACCATCTGGACCTACGATGCCAAAACCGTCACCATCACCGGCCTGCCCGCGGGCATCAGCAAGGACAATATCCAACTGATCAGCTACGCCGGGGACGATATCTCCTTCCTTACCGGGGAGGGCGGCTTTGTCGGCCGGCTCTCTGCCGACTACGACTGCGGCGGGGGCAATGTGCTGAAAGCCGGTACGCTGGTCATTGCTGGTACCTACCGTGGCGACCCCTACTACTCCTCCATCCGGGTGAAAGGCAAGTTCACCGCTACCAAAACCGTGGTAGATGACCGGGGCGAGGAAACCGTGGAAACCACCGAAGAGATCCGGGATATAGACGGCGACTGCTACCTGTTCTCCCAGGTGCCGGAGGATAAAAAAGTCAGCGATATCAGCGACGGCCTGTTCCTGTTTGTGCCCAATGTACAGCGGGAGGCCGAGTTGCAGGACGCCACCCACTGCGACGGCGTGAACCTGCTGCCCAGCGAGGTAATGGCCGAACTGTACCGGGTAGATGATCCCAACGACCCGGATAGCCCCCGGCTGACCACTGCCAGCACCCTGTGGGCCCTGAGCCCCGGCGGCGAAGACCTGCCGGAGATCGTGCTCAACGAGAATTGACGTAGAAGGGAGAACATCATGAAAAAACTGCGCAATATCCTGGCGCTGCTGCTGTGCCTATGCCTGCTGTGCCCGGCCCTGCCCGCCGCCGCCTATGAGGACACGGTGCCCACCGTGCGGTTCAGCCTGGAAAAGGACGGCTCGGTACAACTGCGGCTGACCGGGCTGGTAGAAAACACCGTGCTGCGGGGCGTACAGTTGGAGGTCACCCTACAGGGTGACTACGAGGCCAAAGACATCGCCCTCACCCCGGCGGACAGCCTGGCGTTTAGCCCGGCCTTCGCCACGCCGGTAAGTAAGGGCGGCGGCAAAACCACCGTCACCCTGTACCTGGTTTCGGCCTACGCGCTGAACACCGATACCACCGTGGCCCTGGGCAGCCTGACCGCCAAAGGCCAGGGGGTGTTCCCCCTCAGCGCCCGGCTGGGCCTGCTGTGTCAGGGCGATACCGAAATCAGCATGGCCGATGCACCCGTAGGGCCGGCCGCCGAGTTCCCCTTTATCGACGTGCGCGCCAGCGACTGGTTCTATGGCCCGGTGCTCTTCGCCCGGCAGCATGGCCTGATGAGCGGTGTGGAAACCACCCTGTTTGGCCCCCACACCACCACCACCCGTGGGATGATCGTCACCATACTCCACAACCTGGAGGGCAACCCGGAGCCCAGCAGCACCGGCACCTTCTCGGACGTGAACAGCAAGCTATACTACGCCGCACCCATTGAGTGGGCCAGCAGCAACGGCATTGTCAGCGGGTACGGCGGGGGCATCTTCCGGCCGGATAGGCCCATCAGCCGGCAGGAACTGGCCGCGATTCTGTACAACTACGCCAAGTACAAGGGCCGCGACGTCACCGCCACAGGTGACCTTAGCGCCTTTACCGACGGCGGCAAGGTAGCCACCTACGCCCAGGATGCCATGCGCTGGGCCGTTGGCAGCGGCATTATAAACGGCAAAGGCAACGGGCTGCTAGACCCCCTTGGGGGCGGCACCCGGGCCGAGGCCGCAACTGTGCTGAAACAGTACATTACCAGCGAGTAAGGCAAACCAGAAAAGCTCCCCTTACGGGGAGCTTTTCTGCGTGCATTTTCAGGTATTTGCGCAAAAAGAAGAGCCGGGCAAATGCCCGGCCCAACTTGTATTACACAACTTTCGTAGCTTTGAACAAAGCCTACCCTTACTGCAACAGTTGCAGCACGCCCTGGGGTACAGAGTTCGCCTGGGCCAGCATGGCCTGTGCGCTCTGGATCAGGATGTTGTTCTTGGTGTAAGCCATCATCTCGTCGGCCACGTCGGTG
>CANOFK010000075.1 GCA_947565265.1 uncultured Clostridia bacterium
TGACGGCCATGTACTCGGTGCCGGAGCCGCAGCCGGAGATGCGCTTGTAGATGCAGGGGCCCCCTTCCAGGTCCAACATATAGTGGTAGAAGGTAAAGGGGCGGCCCTCTTTTTGGCGGGCCAGCATGGTTTCGGCCAGCTTTTCGTATTGCTCCATCACCAGGGGCAGGTCCTCCGCCGTAAGGGCGGCCGGGTCAGCGGGGCCGCAGACCACGGGCTCCATGCTCAACTGGTCAAAGCCCAGGTCCAGCATGGCTTGGACGTCGGCCAGGAAATCCGGGTTATAATGGGTGAAGGTGCCCCGCATATAGTAGTTTTTGCCCCCCCGGGCCGCGACCAGTTGCCGGAACTTGGGGACGACGGTTTCCCAACTGCCCCGGCCGGCATAGTCTACCCGGAAACGGTCGTGGACTTCCCGGCGGCCGTCCAGGCTGAGCACCACGTTGTGCATCTCCCGGTTGGCAAAGCTGATGACGTCGTCATCGATAAGCACCCCGTTGGTGGTGAGGGTGAAACGGAAGTTTTTGCCGGCCTGCTGCTCTACCGAACGGGCATAGGCCACCAGGTCTTTGACCACCTGCCAGTTCATCAGGGGCTCGCCGCCGAAGAAGTCTACCTCCAGGTTGCGGCGGGAGCCGGAATTCTCTATAAGGAAGTCCAGGGCCCGGCGGCCTACCTCAAAGGGCATGAGGGCCCGCTCGCCGTGGAATTTGCCCTGGGAGGCAAAGCAGTAGGCGCAGTTCAGGTTGCAGGTGTGGGCCACGTGCAGGCACAGGGCCTTGACCACCGAACCGCTGCGCGCTTTAAAAGTGCCGGCCATGCCCTCGAAACGGTCCGGAGTGAAGAGGCGGCCTTCCTGCTCCAGCCGGGCGATGGCCTCCCAGCAGCCCTCCACCTCGGCGGGGGTGAGCTCCGGCCGGTGGGCGTACTTCTCCAGGATAGACCGGACGAGGGCCTCCCGCGGCAGCTCTTTGTATTGGGCGATCATGTCATAGGCGGCTTCATCCACCACGTGTACCGCGCCGGAGCAGGCGTCCAGGACGATGTTAAAGCCGCCAAGCTTATATTGATGTACCATAAAAACTCCTTCCACAGGCCGGGGCCTGGAACCAAGAAAAAGTGCCGCCGGCCGTAGAGGCACAGCGGCACTTGAGAACCATGGGCCGGCTTATTTGCCGGCCTTTTTTTCACACTGCTGATTAGCGATACCGCAACTGGTTTTGCACGCGGACTGGCAAGAGGTCTGGCACTCGCCGCAGCCGCCGTTTTTGGCGCTTTCGCACAGATCGCGGGTGTTCAAGGATTTGATCAGCTCCAAAGCTATTCCCTCCGTTCGCGCCGGGTGGCGCAGTTATTAAATGGGTCATATCTGACGGTATTATAGCATAGCTGCAAGCCGCGTTGCGTCTTGCCAAATCGCCAGGGCGATTTGCAAACTTGCTTTGCAAGTTTTGGCTCTACTGAAATATCCTGGGGATATTATAGCATAGGGCCAGGGCGTTGTCAAGGCAGGGGGTGGGGCAGGGGGTGTTTAAACTCTTCCTTTGAATACGCCTAGTGGGGCCCTGGCCGGGGCCTTGAAGGTTAAAGGATCACACGGACGCGGATGATGGCGGGCAGGGAGCCCAGGGAGAGGGCCGCGGCGTGGGGGTCGCCGCCCTGGACGTCCAGGACGGTGTAGGCGTAGTTTTTGCGGGATTTGCTCTGCATATTTTCGATATTGATACCGGCCTTGCCGCACACGGAGGTGAAGTCGGCGATTACGCCGGGCTGGTTTTCGTGGATGACGCAGATGCGCTGGGTGCTGGGCTCCCGTGGCATGGAGAGGCTGGGGAGGTTGACGGCATTGACAATGTTGCCGTTCTCCAGGTACTCTTTTACCTGGTCCACGGCCATGACGGCGCAGTTGTCCTCGCTTTCGGGGGTGGAGGCCCCCAGGTGGGGCATGGCGATGAGGTTTTCGGCGCCGATCATCCCGTCGGTGGGGAAGTCAGTGGCGTAGGCGGCCACCTTGCCGCTTTGCAGTGCGGCCAGCAGGGCATCGCTGTCCACCAGGTCGCCCCGGGCCAGGTTGACGATGCGCACGCCGTCCCGCATTTTTTCCAGGCTGCCGGCATTGACCATGCCTTTGGTGTCCGGGGTGCTGGGGGCGTGCAGGGTGATGTAGTCGCAGTGCTGGTAGATCTCCTCCAGCGTCAGGGAGCGGTGCACGGACCGGGACAGCCGCCAGGCGGCATCCACGGAGAGGAAGGGGTCATAGCCGTAGACCTCCATGCCCAGGGAGTGGGCGGCGTTGGCCACTAAAATGCCGATGGCACCCAGGCCCACCACGCCCAGGGCCTTGCCTTGCAGCTCCGGCCCGGCGAACTGGGCTTTGCCTTTTTCCACCAGCTTGCCGACCCCGGCGCCCTGGCCCTTGAGGGTCTTGACCCAGTCTATGGCCGGGGCGATTTTCCGGGAGGCGAGCAGCAGGGCGCAGAGCACCAGCTCTTTAACGGCGTTGGCATTGGCACCGGGGGTGTTGAACACCACCACGCCCTTTTTGGCGCAGTCTTCCACCGGGATATTGTTGGTGCCGGCACCGGCCCGGGCAATGGCCAGCAGGTTTTCTTCCAGGGCCATGTCGTGCATGGAGGCGGAGCGCACCAAAATGGCGTCCGGGGACTCTATCTCCGGGGAGAAGGTGTAGCGCTCGCCAAAGCGCTTGGTACCTACGGGGCTGATTTTGTTGAGGCAGCGTATTTTGTACATGGGGATCATCCTCTCATGAAATATTGCGGGGCGGTTGGGGGCTTAGCCGTTTTCCTGTTCGAACTGCTGCATAAAGGCTACCAGGGCCTCTACCCCCTCAGGCGGCATGGCGTTGTAGATGGAGGCCCGCATACCGCCCACGCTGCGGTGGCCTTTCAGGTTGACAAAGCCGGCCGTGGCGGCCTCTTTGACAAATTTGGCGTCCAGGTCCTTGTCGCCGGTGACGAAGGTCACGTTCATGATGGAGCGGCTGTCTTTTTCGGCACAGCCCTTGAATAGCCGGGAACTGTCCAAAAAGCCGTACAGCACCTGGGCTTTTTGCACGTTGCGGGCCTCCATGGCCTCCAGGCCGCCGATCTCGTCCCGGATCCACTCCAGCACCAGCTTGCAGATATAGATGGACCAGCAGGGGGGCGTGTTGTACATACTCTCGTTTTTGGCCATGACCCCGTAGTTGAACATGGTGGGGGTGCCTGGTTGGGGTTCGCCGATCAGGTCCTCCCGGACAATGACAATGGTGAGGCCGGCGGGGGCCACGTTCTTTTGGGCGCCGGCGTAGAGGAGGCCGAACCGGGTGACGTCCATGGGCCGGCTGAGGATGCAGGAGGAGATATCCGCCACCAGGGGTACCCGGCCGGTAGGGGGGAGCCGGCTCCAGGTGGTGCCGTAGATGGTGTTGTTCAGACAGATGTGGAAGTAGTCGGCATCCGGGCGGAACTGGCTTTCGTCCAGGGTGGGGATGCGGGAGAAGTTATCCTCTTTGGAGGAGGCCACGGCTTTGCAGTCGCCGTAGCGGGCGCCCTCCTGGAAGGCTTTGGTGGAGAACTGGCCGGAGAGGACGTAGTCCGCCTTGCGGGACCCGGTCAGCAGGTTCATGGGCACGGCGGCAAACTGGCTGGAGGCCCCGCCCTGTAAAAACAACACCTGGTAGTTTTGGGGGATACCCATGACTTCCCGGAGCAGGCGCTGGGCGTCTTTGATGATGGCATCGTAGACAGGGGAGCGGTGAGACATCTCCATAACGGACTGGCCGGAGCCCTGGTAGTCCAGCGTTTCGGCGGCGGCCTTTTGCAGCACGGATTCCGGCAGCATGGAGGGGCCGGCGGAGAAGTTGTAAACTCGTGACATAAATTTGCCTCCCGGTTGGAATATTTTTTATTTCATTAGCGTAATAAAGGAACTTATAACTATTATTATACCGTGGAGGGTCCTGAAATGCAAGAAAAAACCCGGCCAAACCCGGCCCTTTGGAAAAATGCGGCGAATTTCATAAAATATTTGCACTAAGCCCCCCATATATGATATAATAGCGTTTATAAGGGCCAGGGGCGTTGGGCGGGGTACCGGCAAACGCCTGCGCGCCCGGAGAACAGCCGCACAGCCGTGCGGGTGCCTACAAGGCGGGGCCCCGGAAGGGGCCGGGCAATCTCAAAACAGGAGGCAAAACTATGCAGGTAAAGGACATTGTTGACATTTTGAAGTGCCAGGTACTGATTGAAGGCGACATGGAGCAGGAGGTTAAGACCGCCTGCGGCAGCGACATGATGAGCGATGTGCTGGCGTTTGTAAAGGACCAGTCGGTACTGCTGACGGGGCTGATGAACCCCCAGGTGGTGCGCACGGCGGAGATGATGGATATGCACTGCATCATTTTTGTGCGGGGCAAGCCGGTGAACCAGCAGGTGCTGGATTTGGCGGAGATGAAGGATATGACGGTGCTTTCTACCCCGTACCGGATGTTTACCGCCTGCGGGCTGCTGTTTGAGAATGGGCTGCGAGGGGGGTGCGACATCCAATGAGTATGCTGCATTTGGAGTATCAGGTGCCCGGAGATGACTTTACCAGGGCGGGCGAGGCCAGCGGGGACGTGAAACATAAGCTGAAAAAGCTGGGGTACGAGCCGGACGCCATCCGCCGGGTGGCCATTGCCATGTACGAGGGGGAGATTAACCTGGTGATACATGGGGGCGGCGGCGAGGCCGTGGTGGACGTGGACCCGGACCGGGTGGACATTGCGCTGATTGACCAGGGGCCGGGCATACCGGACGTGGAACAGGCCATGCAGGCCGGTTGGAGCACCGCCCCGGACAACGTGCGCGCCCTGGGCTTTGGGGCGGGCATGGGCCTACCCAACATGAAGAAGTACACCGACGAGATGACCATTGACTCTACCGTTGGGGTGGGGACGACGGTGAAGATGGCGGTGTTCCCGGGACGGAAATAACCAAGATTCTGCTTTGGGGCCCGGTTTTTGCCGGGTGCTGCCCCAAAGAAGGAGGAATGTCATATCATGGCAGAGTTTTATCATTCTGTGACGCTTTTTGAGGATAAATGCGTGGGTTGCACCAACTGCGTCAAGCGCTGCCCCACCGAGGCGATCCGCATACGGGGGGGCAAGGCGTTTATTGCCCCGGAGCGGTGCATTGACTGCGGGGAATGCATACGCATCTGCCCCCACCACGCCAAACGGGCCAGGTTTACCCACATGGACGCGTTGGAGCGCTTTACATATAAGATCGCCCTGCCGGCGCCGGCGCTGTACGGCCAGTTTAACAATCTGGACGACATTGACTATGTGCTGACCGGCCTTAAGCAACTGGGCTTTGACCAGGTGTATGAGGTTTCACGGGCGGCGGAGCTGGTGAGCGAGGCCACCCGCAAGCTGATGTACAACGCCGAAAGCGGGGCGGATATCCCCCGGCCGGTGATCAGCTCGGCCTGCCCGGCGGTGGTGCGGCTGATACGGGTGCGGTTCCCGGATTTGTGCGGCCATGTGCTGCCGTTGAAGTCGCCCATGGAAACGGCGGCGGGGATGGCCAAGAAGGAGGCCGCGGATAAGACCGGCCTGCCGGAAAGCCAGATCGGCTGCTTTTTCATCACCCCCTGCCCGGCCAAGGTGACGGACATTAAAATGCCGTTGGGCATGGGGCGGTCCCAGGTGGACGGGGCCATTGCCATCAGCGAGGTGTTCCCCCAGTTGAGCCACAAGATGGACCACCTGGAATGCGTGGAGCCCATTGCCAACTCGGGGATCATCGGGGTGGGCTGGTCCACCAGCGGGGGGGAGTCGGCGGCGCTGCTGAACGAAAAATACCTGGCCGCGGACGGCATTGAGAATGTGATCCGGGTACTGGAGGAGATTGAGGACGAGCGCATAGGCGACCTGGACTTTATTGAACTGAACGCCTGCGCCGGGGGCTGCGTGGGGGGCGTGCTGTGCGTGGAGAACCCCTATGTGGCCAAGGCGCGGATACAGCGGCTGCGCAAGTACCTGCCTGTGAGCCAGAACCACCTGGCGGGGGGGCCTATTCCCAGGGAAATGGAGTGGGAGGGGGAGTTGGAGTTTTCCAATGTGATGACCCTTTCCACAGATTTGAAAGAGGCCATGCAGATGATGGTGGAGATCAACACCCTGGAAGAGGAACTGCCGGGGCTAGACTGTGGCGCCTGCGGCGCGCCTACCTGCCGGGCCTTTGCCGAGGACGTGGTGAAGGGGGCGTGCAAGAAGGCGGACTGCGTGTTTGTGTACCGGAAACAGATGCAAAAGCTTTCCAGTACGCTGAGCGAACTGGAAGGCGGGCTGGGCTGGCACCCGGGGCAAGGGGAAGGGTGAAACGGGCCGGCGGGCTGGGGGAGAGGGCGCAGACAAAAAATCCCCGCTTGGGCTGGGAGGAGAGATAGCCCTCG
>CANOFK010000076.1 GCA_947565265.1 uncultured Clostridia bacterium
ACCTTGCGCCTAAAACAGGGTACAATGAGCTTGGCAATCTGTGCATTTTGCCATTATCCCCTCACCCCTATTATGAAAGGAGCCCTCCCATGACTTCCCTGACCCCCAAATTCCCCCATCTGCTTCACGGCGGCGACTACAACCCCGACCAGTGGCTGGACAGGCCCGACATCCTGGAGCAGGATATCCTGCTGATGAAGGAGGCCCACATCAACTGCGTTTCCCTGGCCATCTTCGCCTGGGCCAAGCTGGAGCCCCAGGAGGGCGTGTACCGGCTGGACTGGCTGGAGCCCATCATCCAAAACCTCTACGAAAACGGCATTTACACGGTGCTTGCCACCCCCTCTGGCGCCAAGCCCCGCTGGATGAGCGAAAAGTACCCGGAGATCCGCCGGGTGTCCGCCACAGGCCAGCGGGATCTTTCCGGCGGGCGGCACAACCACTGCTATACTTCCCCGGTCTACCGGGAGAAGGTCCGGGCCATCAACACCCAACTGGCTAAGCGCTTTGCCGGGCATCCGGGGGTGATCCTCTGGCACCTCTCCAACGAATACGGCGGCGAGTGCCGCTGTGCGCTGTGCCAGGCGGCTTTCCGGGACTGGCTAAAGCGGAAATACGGCAGCCTGGAGGCCCTGAATAAGCAGTGGTGGACGGACTTCTGGAGCCAGACCTTTAACAGTTGGGAGGAGATCCATGCCCCTGCCCCCCGCGACGCCTGGGGCGGCAGCGAGCCGGTACACGGCCTCAGCCTGGACTGGAAACGCTTTGTGACGGACCAGGTGGCGGGCTTTATTGCCGCCGAGCGGGACGCGGTGAAGGCGGTAGACCCGTCCATCCCCGTAACCGCCAACCTGATGTATGACTTCTACTACTACAACTACTTTAAGTTTAAGGACGTGCTGGACGTGGTGTCTTGGGACGCGTACCCCCAGTGGACGGGCACGGAGGCGGACATAGCCACAGCGGCGGATTTCGCCCTGTGGCACGACGTCATGCGCTCGCTGAAACAGCAGCCCTTCCTGCTGATGGAGTCTACCCCCAGCACCATCAACTGGGGGCCGGTTTCCCGGCTGAAACGGCCGGGTATGCATCTGGCAGCCAGTATGCAGGCTGTGGCCCATGGGTCCGACTCGGTGCAGTATTTCCAACTGCGGAAAAGCCGGGGCGCCCAGGAGAAGTTCCATGGGGCTGTGATCGACCACTGCGGCCACAGCGGCACCAGGGAGTTCCGGGATGTGGAAACCGTAGGCCGCCGCCTGGAGGCCCTGGATGAGGCCATCTGCGGGTCGCAGGTGCGGCCGGAGGTGGCGTTGGTGTTCGACATGGAGAACCGCTGGGCCGTGGAGGGGGCTGCAGGCCCCCGGAACTGCGGCATCCACTACGCCGAGGACGTGCGGGCCCATCACCGGGCCCTGTGGCAGATGGGCGTGCCGGTAGATATTGTGGATGAGGAGTGCGAAATTAGCGGTTATAAGCTGGTAATCGCCCCCATGCTGTACCTGCTGCGGGCAGGCTTTGCCGGAAAGCTGCGGGCCTTTGTGGAGCAGGGCGGCACGTTGGTTGGCACCTACCACACCGGGCTAGTAAACGAAAACGACCTGTGCCACCTGGGCGGCTGGCCCGGTGAGGGCCTGGGGGAGGTATTCGGCATTTGGCACGAAACCACCGACGCCCTGTGGGATGGGGAGCGCAACCACATACGGGTGGACGGCAAAACCTACCCGGTCAGCGAGTTGTGCGCGCTGATCCATGCCCAAGGAGCCCAGGTGCTGGGCACCTACGGCGAGGATTTTTATGCCGGCGAACCCGCGTTGACGGTAAACCCATACGGCCAGGGCCGGGCTTACTACCTGGCGGCCAGGGCTGGTAGGGATTTCTACCAGGATTTTTACACCGGGCTGATCGGGGATTTGGGCTGCAAGCGCGCCCTGCCCCAGCCCCCGCCGGAGGGGGTAGAGGCCTGCCTGCGGGAGAAAGACGGCGCCCGGTATGTGTTCTTGCAGAATTTCAGCGGCAAGGCCCAGCGCGTGCCCCTGCCCGCGGGCTGTGTGGATGTGCCCGGCGGCCAGCCGGCCCCGTCGGTGGAACTGGCGGGGTATGACGCCAGGGTGATCCGCCTGCCGGAACAGGGATAAGCCGGGGCCACAGGCAAAAACCGTTTTGGGCATGAAAAAAAGGCCGGTACAGCACTGTGTACCGGCCTTTTTTCTGTTGGGGGATATTTTTGCCCCTTTGCCTGTTTAGCCCAGCTTGTTTCCGGCGGCGTTAGGGGCCTTGCCGCGCTTTTGCAGCAGGATAACGCCCAGGAAGGCCAGGCCCAGCAGCAGCAGGGAGGCCGCTATGGTGACAAGGGCATTGCGGGCGAACCCGGCCACTATGTAGCCGAAAAAGCATACCACAGCCACCAGAGTGGCGTAGGGCAACTGGGTTTCCACATGGCGCAGGTGGTCGCACTGGGCCCCGGTAGAGGCCAGGATGGTGGTGTCAGATATGGGCGAGCAGTGGTCGCCATAGACCGAGCCCGCCAGAGTCGCGCCCAGGGCGGGGATCAGCACCCCGGCGCCCTGGGGCCCGGCGCAGATCATGGACACGATGGGCAGCAAAATGCCAAAGGTGCCCCAGGCCGTGCCCATGGAGAAGGACAGGAAGGCCGCCACCGCGAACACAATGGCCGGTACCAGGCTGAAGGACAGGTGCCCGCCAGACACCACCTGGCTGACGAAGTTGCCGGTGCCGATCATCTCCCGGCACACGCCGCCCAGGGCCCAGGCCAGGATCAGGATGGTAAGGGCGGGGATCATGGTCTTGATGCCGTCCAAGATGCCTGTGACAAAGGCCTGCATGGTCATCAGCTTACGAGGCAGGTACATGGCCAGCGCCACCAGAAGGCCCGCAAAGGTGCCCAAAGTCAGGCCGGCTACAGGGTTTTCGCCAATGGCCTGGGCAAAGCTGACGCCCTCGAAAAAGCCCCCTACATAGGCCATGCCGAAGATGGCGGTTACGATCAGCGTGGCAATGGGCAGCACCAGGTCCAGTACCGTGCCCTGGGGTTGGGCCTTTTCCTCCCCTGCCGCCATGGGGCTTTCCGCCTGGGCCGTTTGCTGCTCTTCCGCCTGTTTCATGGGGCCGAAGTCAAAGCTGGTGGCGCTGAGGAACAGTACCATCGCGATGGTCAGCAGGGCGTACAGGTTGTAAGGGATCGTCTGGACAAAGGCGTTAAGCCCGCCGGCCTCTTCCACCTCAGAGGCCACTGCCACCGCCCAACTGGAAATGGGGGCGATGATGCAGATGGGCGCGGCCGTAGCGTCCAGCAGGTAGGCCAGCTTTTCCCGGGAAATACGGTGTTTGTCGGTAATGGGCCGCATGACCGTGCCTACGGTTAAGCAGTTGAACCCGTCGTCCAGGAAAATCAGCAGGCCCAGCAGCGCGGTGGTCAGCTTGGCGCTACGCTTGCTTTTGATGCGGCGGATTGCCCACTGCCCATAGGCCGCCGTGCCCCCCGAACGGGTTACAATGACCACCAGCGACCCCAGCAGCACCAGGAAAATGATCATATACCCGTTGGCGCCGATCTTCCCGGCCATCATGTCAAACACATAGGTGACAGCTTGCAGGATGTTCCCGCCGGTGGAAAAGCTATAGATGCACATTCCCGTGAAAATGCCCAGAAACAGCGACAAGTATACCTCTTTGGTCAACAGCGCCAGGGTAATGGCCACCACCGGCGGCAGAATTGACAGCCAGCCGGCGTCGATCATCTCCAGCCCCATACAAATACCTCCTCTGTCTTGCTAAAATGATTTCACCTGCAACGATTTTACCTCTTTTCCCTCCAAAACGCAAGCCAAACTTTCCCATAAGCCCCGGCTTTTTTCCCAATGGGGGCTTTATGGCCTTCCGGCGGCCGGGCGCGCCCGGAAAGCGGCGCCGGCTGCTGGAGGCGGGCATTGGGATAGCCCTCACCCGTTTGGGTGGGGGCTATTCTGTGCTTGGCTGTGTTGGGCTGCGTAGGGCGCGGTTTTGGGCCTATCCTTTAAGGTAGCTGGTTCCCGGCGGCCAGGTACAGGGCGTACCAGTCCTCCCGTGTAAGCTGCACTTCGCAGGCCGTGGCAATGTCCGCCAGGCGCTGGGGGTTGGTGGTTCCGCAGATCACCTGCATACGGGCCGGGTGGCGCAAAATCCATGCCGCGGCCATAGCCTGCTTGCTGGCCCCGTACTTCTCCCCCAGCTCTGCCAGCTTGGCGTTCAGTTCCGGGAACTTCTCGTTGTCCAGGAACACCCCTTCAAAGAACCCGTACTGGAAGGGCGACCAGGCCTGTATGGTGACGCCCTTTAGGCGGCAGTAGTCCAGCACCTCGCCGTCCAGGTCGGCGGAATGGGGGAACGCCGTGTTGGTGCACAGGGCGTGGTCGATCAGCCGGGTCCACATCAACCCAAACTGTAGTTGGTTGGCCACCAGTTTCTGCTTGACGCCTGCCTGCAAAAGTTCCATCTGCCGGGCATTGAAGTTGCTTACCCCAAACCTGGCCACCTTGCCGCTGGCCTCCAGCCGGGCAAACGCCTCGGCCACTTCCTCCGGCTCCATCAGGGCGTCGGGGCGGTGGAGGAGGAGCAGGTCCAGCCGGTCGGTTTTTAGGCGGCCCAGGATGCCGTCTACGCTTTGGAGGATATGCTCTTTGGAGAAGTCGTACATCCCTTTGCGGATGCCGCATTTGCTTTGCAGGATCACCTTCTCCCGCAGGCCGGGTTCTTGCGCCAGCACCTGGCCGAATACGGTTTCGCTGCCGCCGCCCCCGTAAATATCCGCGTGGTCAAAGAAATTGGCGCCGCACTCTATGGCTGTGTGCATATACCGCGACAGCGCGGCCGGTTCCATACTGGCGATACGCATACAGCCTACCCCGATGGCAGGGGCCTGTAGCCCGCCCAAGTCCACATAGTTCATGGTTTTCTCCTCTGTGATGATTTGATTTTTGCCCCCTTGGCCCTTAGCTAAGCTGGAATACCGCGCTGGCATGGGGGGCCAACTCCATGGCCAGCCGGCCGTCTTTAAGGGCTACGGTTTCGCCGCTCCACAGCTCCTGGCCGGCGGTGGTTTCCGGCCAAAGGCCGGCCAGATCCATGGCCACCTGCCGCTCCTCCTCGGAGAGGTTGAACAGGGCCAGGTAGCGCTGGCCGGTTTTCTGGTTTTCGGCCACCCACACGGCCTCTTCTTCGTCCCGGCGCTGCTGGTCGGGGCGGCAGTCCGGGGTCAGCATGGCCAGCACCTGGGGGTTGGTCAGCAGGCTGAGGGTCCAGCCGTCCAGCTTGGTCATCTCCGCCCCCAGCATCAGGGGCGAACCGAACAGGCACCACAGGTTCATCATGGTGCGCTGCTCGTCTTTGGTAAAGCCAGTTTCCCGTTCCCGGGCAAAGCCGCCCCCCAGCCGGCCCACGGGGAGCATATCGCAGTCCGGGTAGCAGCCAGCCTTTACGTGGTCCTGCCAGATCTCGCAGCGGGGGAACATATCCTTCAGTAGGGGCCACTCGTCCCAGAAGTCGTCGGAAATCCGCCACATATTGGCATACTTTTGGTACTGCCAGGACTTTTGGATAATGGCCGGCCCGGGGGACAGGGACAGCACAATGGGCCGCCCGGCCTTTTGGATGGCGTTATAGAGCATCTCGATCTCATGCTTGCGGGCAAAGCCCAGCTCGGTGTGGAAGTTCAGGTTGTCGGTATTGCAGATATCGTCGCACTTGATGAAGTCTACCCCCCACTGGGCGTACTGGGCGATGATGGAATCGTAGTAAGCCTGGCCTTCGGGGGTGTTCCGCACGCCGTACATATCCGGGTTCCAGCGGCACACATTGTTGGGCTCGGCAATGTGGTTGGCGGTGGTATCTGTGCCCAAAATCTTCAAGTGCTGGTGGGCCGCCTGCCGGTGGATGCCCCGCATAATGTGGATGCCGAACTTCAGCCCCAGGCTGTGGATATAATCTGCCAGAGGCTTAAAGCCCTGGCCCCCTGCCGCGCTGGGGAACCGGGCCGGGTCAGGCTGTAGGCGGCCGTACTCGTCCAGTTCGGCGGTGTTGAAGGGGATGTAGAAGTAGTCCTTGTCGATGTTTTCGGCGTGGTGGGCGTACCACTCAATGTCAATGACAATGTACTCCCACCCAAAGGGTTTCAGCTTTTCGGCCATAGCCTGGGCATTGGCCTTCACCTGCTCCTCTGTGACGGAAGTGCCGTAGTAGTCATAGCTGTTCCACCCCATGGGCGGGGTGGGGGCAAACGCGTTTTTGTTCATGTTTTGTCCTCCTTTTTGGTATGGGGCGCCCGGACCTTGGCCCTTCAAAAATATCAAAAAAGCAATTTCCCTTAGGGCTTGTTTGAAAAATCGAAAACGCCGTCTTTTTACCCAGAAACAGC
>CANOFK010000077.1 GCA_947565265.1 uncultured Clostridia bacterium
AGGAGCGCCGGGGGGAGTACCTGGGGGAAACGATCCAGGTGATCCCCCACATTACCAGCGAGATCAAAAGCTTTATTTACAGTGTGGGCAGCAAGAACAACGCGGACATTGTCATTACGGAGATTGGAGGCACGGCGGGGGACATTGAGAGCCAGCCCTTTTTGGAGGCTATCCGGCAGGTGAGCCAGGAGGTGGGGCCGCAGAACTCCCTGTTCATCCATGTAACCTTGGTGCCGTACCTGAAGGGCTCCGGCGAGCACAAGTCCAAGCCCACCCAGCACTCGGTGAAGGAGTTGCAGGGGATGGGCATCAACCCCAACATTATTGTGCTGCGCACAGACGTGGCCATTGACGACCCCAGCATCTTCCAAAAGATCGCGCTGTTTTGCAATGTGCGGCCGGACTGCGTCATCGAGAATTTGACCATCCCGGTGCTGTACGAGGCGCCTATTATGCTGGAGAAGTCCAAGTTCTCGGACATTGTGTGCCGGGAACTGGCCCTGAGCACCCCGGAACCGGATATGAGCGAGTGGCTGCATATGGTGGACAAGATACGGGGGCGCAAACGCAGTGTGCGCATTGCCCTGGTGGGCAAGTACGTGAAACTGCACGACGCGTACCTCTCCGTGATGGAGGCGCTGGCCCACGCGGGCTATGACCACAGCGCCAAGGTGGACATTGACTGGGTGGACTCGGAGATGCTGAACGAGGAGAACATTGCCACCCGGCTGGGGGACTGCCACGGCGTGATTATACCCGGCGGCTTTGGCAGCCGGGGCATTGAGGGCATGGTGCTGGCGGCCCAGTTTGCCAGGGAGAAGGGCGTGCCCTACCTGGGCATCTGCCTGGGGATGCAGGTGGCGGTGATCGAGTTCTGCCGGCACGTGTGCGGCATTGCGGACGCCAACTCCGGGGAGTTCGACGAGTATGGGCTGAACAAGGTGATTGACTTTATGCCCGACCAAAACGCGGACATCAACAAAGGGGGCACCCTGCGGCTGGGCAGCTACCCCTGCCAGATTGTGCCGGGCACCAAAATGGCCGGGTGCTACGGGCAGGAACAGATCGACGAGCGGCACCGGCACCGGTATGAGTTCAATAACGAGTACCGGGAGGCGGTGGAGCAGAAGGGGATGCAGATCAGCGGCACTTCCCCGGACGGGCGCTTGGTGGAGGCCGTGGAACTGCCGGCGCACAGGTTCTTTGTGGCAGGGCAGTTCCACCCGGAGTTTAAGAGCCGGCCTAACCGGGCCCACCCGCTGTTTAAAGGCTTTGTGGGCGCGGCGGTGGCCTATAGCGAGGAGAAAAAGGTTGACAAGCCATAACCTTTCTGCTATACTTTTTTAATTTAACCCTTCTGCGCGCAAGTGTAGGAAACAGGGCCTATCCGCCCGCCTGTAGGGCGGGGCATAGACGGCAAATGTTTCCTGTTATTTCCCGCAGAAAGCATAACCCAATCAAAAAAGGAGGCACTTAGCATGACAGGTTTAAAACGGGGCACGGTGCGCCTTTGCCCCCACGACCCCGGCTGGGCCAGGGAGGCCGGGAAGGCCATAGAGGTGCTGCGGGCGGTGTTCGGCCCGGCGGCGGTGGACATCCAGCATATCGGCAGCACGGCCATTGGGGGCATAGAGGCCAAGCCTATCTTGGACATTGCGGTGGGGGTGCGGGGCTTTGGGGGCCTGCCTTTGGAAGGGCTGGAGGCAGCGGGCTTTCAAAAAAGGCATAACCGCTTTAGCAGCAACCTGCTGTATGTGCTGGAGACAGAGGAGCGGGTGCGGACCCATCAGGTGCATATATTGCTGTACGACAGCCTGCAATGGCACAATTATGTGGACTTTCGGGACTACATGAACGCGTTCCCAGAGAAGGCCGCGGCGTACGAGGCCCTTAAGCAGGGGCTGGCGGCCACCTGCGGGGATGTACAGACCGTATACACGGACGGGAAACGGGACTATATGGAAGAGGTGCTGGCCGAGGCCAGGGCATATGCCCGAAACGGCGGCAACCGGACCAACCAAAACGGGAAGGATGATAGCAAATGAAACTGAACGGCAATTTTCAAAATCTGGAGCAGAGCTACCTGTTTGTGACCATCGCCAAAAAGGTGAACGCATACACCGCGGCCCACCCGGAAAACCGGCTGATCCGCATGGGCATTGGCGACGTGACCCTGCCTTTGGCCCCGGCGGTGATAGAGGCCATGCACAGGGCCACCGACGAGATGGCCAAGAAGGAGAGTTTCCGGGGGTATTCCCCGGACAGCAGCGGCTACCCCTTTTTGCGGGAGGCCATTGCCGGGTACTACCACGGCTTTGGGGTGGACGTAAAGCCGGAGGAGGTCTTTGTAGGGGACGGGGCCAAAAGCGACGTGGGCAACATGGTGGACCTGTTTGACAACGCCAACACGGTGCTGGTGCCGGACCCGGTGTACCCGGTTTATGTGGATACCAATGTGATGGCCGGGCGGAAGATTGTGTACGCGGACGCCAATATGGACAACGGGTTCCTGCCCATGCCCAAAGAGGGGCACCAGGCGGATATCATCTACCTGTGCTCCCCCAACAACCCCACCGGCGCGGTGTACAACAGGGAACAACTGAAGGCCTGGGTGGACTATGCGCTGGAGCAGGGGGCGGTCATCCTGTTTGACGCGGCCTATGAGTGCTTTGTGGGCCCCGGCCTGCCCAGGAGCATCTTTGAGATACCCGGCGCGGAGAAATGCGCCATTGAGTTCTGCTCCCTTTCCAAGACCGCGGGCTTTACCGGGATGCGCTGCGGGTATACGGTGATCAAGCCCCAGTTGGCCTTTGACGGGGTGCAGGTGGCCAAGCTTTGGGAGCGCAGGCAGGGGTGCAAGTTCAACGGCGTCAGCTACGTGACCCAGCGGGCCGCCGAGGCGGTGTTTACCCCGGAGGGCCAGCGGCAGGTGGCGGAGAACATCGCCTACTACAAGCGCAACGCGCAGGTGATGATGGAGGCCATGGAGGAAATGGGCCTGTGGTATACAGGGGGCAAAAACTCTCCCTATGTGTGGTTCCAGTGCCCGGAGGGCAGGGGGAGTTGGGAGTATTTTGACTACCTGCTCAACGAGAAAGAGATTGTAGGCACGCCGGGGGCCGGCTTTGGCAAAAACGGGGAGGGCTGTATGCGCCTTTCCGCCTTTGGGGACGCGGAAAAGACCAAGGAGGCCATGGAGCGGCTGAAGAAGGGCTAATGGGGGCATATGCTTTCCGTTGGCCGGCGGTGATGGCGGAGATTGTGCGGGGCCGGCCTCTTTGGAGCCCATGAGCTGTGGCTACGAGGGGCTGGAAGGGTTTTTGCAGGCGGTCTATGGGAAAGGGGCGGCATTAGAAAAAATAAGGCGGTGAAGATTATGACAGTGGGGAAGTACATCCTGGCCATTGACCAGGGGACGACCAGCTCCAGGGCCATTTTGTTTGACGCTTTGGGGGGCATTGCCGGTATGGGGCAGAAGGAGTTCCGGCAGATATACCCCCAGCCGGGCTATGTGGAGCACGACGCGGTGCAGATATTGCAGACTACCCTGTACGCCATGCGGCAGGCTGTGGCCGCGGCAGGGGCGACGGCGGCGGACATTGCGGCCATTAGCATTACCAACCAGCGGGAAACCACCGTGGCCTGGGATGCGGATACCGGGGTGCCCATTTGCCATGCCATTGTGTGGCAGTGCCGCCGCACGGCCCCGGAATGCGAGCGCCTGCGGGCAGCGGGTATGGCCGGGTACATAAAGGACACCACCGGGCTGCTCATCGACCCCTACTTTGCGGGCACCAAGATGAAGTGGGTGATGGACCATGTGCCCGCGGCAAAGGCGCTGGCGGCCAAAGGGAGGCTGCGGTTTGGCACCATTGACTGCTGGCTGGCTTACTCCCTGACCGAGGGGCGGGCCTTTGTGACGGATGTTTCCAATGCCTCCCGGACGATGCTGATGGATTTGCGCCGGCAGTGCTGGGACGAAACCCTGCTGAAGGAGTTGGGCATACCCCTGGGCGCTTTGCCGGAGATTGTGGCGTGCGGGCAGGTGGTGGGCTATTGCGGGGCCGATGTGCTGGGCAGGGAGATACCCATTGCGGGTATGGCCGGGGACCAGCACGCGGCGCTGTTCGGCCAATGTTGCTTTGAAAAGGGCATGGCCAAGAACACCTACGGCACCGGCTGCTTTGTGCTGATGAACACCGGCAATGCCCCTGTGCCCGCCCAGGGCCTGCTGACCACCGTGGCCTGGAAACTGGGGGGCAGGACCACCTATGCCCTGGAGGGCAGCGCTTTTAACGCGGGCTCGGCCATCCAGTGGCTGCGGGACGAGCTGGAGATCATCCGCACGCCCCAGGAGGCTGACCGGCTGGCGGAAACCGTGGAGGACACCGGGGACGTTAGCTTTGTGCCGGCCTTTACCGGGCTGGGCGCGCCCTACTGGGATATGTACGCCAGGGGGGCCCTGCTGGGCGTGACCAGGGGCACCAAACGGGCCCATCTGTGCCGGGCGGTGCTGGAGAGCATTGCCCTGGAAAGCTATGACCTGGTGAAGGCTATGGAGGCGGAGTCCGGCGTGTGCATGACCGAACTGCGGGTGGACGGGGGCGCCTCCCGAAGCAGGTTTTTGATGCAGTACCAGGCCGATGTGCTGGGCGCGCGGGTCTGCCGCCCCCAATGCCTGGAAACGACGGCTTTGGGCTCTGCCATGATGGCGGGGTTGACGGTGGGGCTGTGGGACAGCCCGGAAAAGCTCTCTGCCCTGTGGCGGGAGGAGCAGGTATTTACCCCCGGCTACCCGGAGGAGCGCCGGGAGAGGGACATTGCCCGGTGGCATAAGGCGGTGGCGTGCAGCCGGGGCTGGGCCCAATAAAGGAAAGGATCAGGAGGTTGACATATGAAACAAAAGGGATGGAAAGGCTTGCTGCTGGCGGCGCTGCTGGCGCTGTGCCTAGGGGCGTGCGGCCAGAAGGAAAGCGGCGGGGAAAGCAGTTCCCAGGCCAGCATGGAGGCGCCCGGCGCGGTGGAAAGCGGGGAAAGCAGTGACGCCGCGGGGCCGGAGGAGAGCGGGCCGGCAGAGGAAGAGCCGGCAGAAAGCGGGCAGGCCCAAAACGATGGCTATGAGAAGTTCAGCCAGGTGGAAATGGGCATGACGGAGAGCCAGGTGCAGGAGATACTGGGCGAGCCCACCCGGATTGACAAAGCCTATTATTACTATAACATCATGGTGAACGGGCAGGAACTGGAGGTCACGGTTTGGATCAACCTGACCAGCGGGCTGGTAACGTACAAGAGCGGCGACTTTTACAAAGGGGGGTACCGGGACGCCTTTGCGGACAGCGCTACGGATTTTTCTGCCGTGGACGGCCTGGACAGCGGCGAACTGGACACCTATGAGGCCTGTGCCGCCGCCTTTAAAACCCCGGGCTACCTGATTGGCCTGGATGAGAGCGGCGAGCAGCGCTATCTGTGGGTGGACAGCAACGACGGCTACCTGAATGTGTCCTTCCGGCCGGACGGCACGGTGAAATCTTACAGCGGCTACTGCTGAAATGCCCCATAGGGATAAAAAAAGAGCGGCTCCGGGAAGGGGCCGCTCTTTGCTGTCCTTTTTTGCGTGGTGGGAGGCTTACTCGACCAGATGCTGTTCCGTCCAGGCGAAGGTAGCGGCGCATACGTCTTTGACGCAGCCCTCGTCCAGGGGGGAGCGCATATCCACCGCATGGGCCAGGTCGATAAAGGTTTTGGTGCCACCCAGGCGGACAAAGGCCATGTACTTGTCCCAGGCCTCGGCCCGGTCCTTTAGGGAGAGGGCGAAGAATTGCAGGCTCATCACCTGGGCCAGGCAGTAGTCGATATAGTAGAAGGGGCTTTGGTAGATGTGCATCTGCCGCTGCCAGCCCGCGCCCCGGCCGTAGAAGGGCAGGTTGTCAAAGTCCAGATAGGGGCGGTAAAGCTTTTCCAGCCGGGCCCAGGTTTCGTTGCGCTGGGCGGGGGTCAATTCGGGGTGGCTATACATCTCGTGCTGGAAGTGGTCCACCAGGCAGCCGTAGGGGATGAAGGTAAGGGCATCCTCCGCGTGGGAGAGCTCGTACTTATCCGTCATGGGCCCAAAGAACAGGTGGTGCCAGGGGGCGGTGAGGAACTCCATGCTCATGGAGTGGGTTTCGCAGCCCTCCATAGTGGGCCAGCGGTTATCGGCCACGGGGATGGTGCGGTCGGCGATATAATTGGCAAAGGCATGGCCGGCCTCGTGGGTGAGCACGTCCACGTCGCCGGAGGTACCGTTGAAGTTGGAGAAGATGAAGGGGTACTGGTAGTCCGGCAGGCTGGTACAGTAGCCGCCGGGGGCCTTGCCCTCTTTGGCCAGC
>CANOFK010000078.1 GCA_947565265.1 uncultured Clostridia bacterium
GAGGCGGCGCCATTTTAGAAGAAAAGCCACCATAGGCCCAAAAGGAAAGGATTGGATCAAAGAATGGGGACAAGGAACGATTTGCGCAATGTGGCCATTATCGCCCACGTTGACCACGGCAAGACCACGCTGGTAGACCAACTGCTACGGCAAAGCGGCATTTTCCGCGCCAATGAGGCAGTGGCTGAGCGGGTCATGGACTCCGGCGACCTGGAGCGGGAGAGGGGCATCACCATCCTCTCCAAAAACACCGCCGTGAAATACCAGGACACGAAGATAAACATTGTAGATACCCCCGGCCATGCGGATTTTGGCGGCGAGGTGGAACGGGTGCTGATGATGGTGGACGCCGTTATCCTGCTGGTGGACGCTTTTGAGGGCTGTATGCCCCAAACCCGCTTTGTGCTGAAAAAGGCCCTGGCCCTGGGCAAAAAGCCCCTGGTGGTGCTCAATAAGATCGACCGCCCCGGCGCCCGCCCGGCCGAGGTGGTGGACGAGGTGCTGGACCTGTTTATAGAACTGGGCGCCAACGACGACCAGTTGGAGTTCCCGGTAGCTTACTGTTCCGCACGGGAGGGCTACGCCACCCTGGATCCGGGGCAGCCCGGCACGGACATGGCCCCGCTGTTTGAGATGATCCTACAAGAGGTGCCTGCCCCCCAGGGGGACATGGAAGCCCCCACCCAGGTGCGTTTTTCCAATATTGACTATGACGAGTACGTGGGCCGCATCGGCATTGGCCGGGTAGAGCGGGGCGTGATAAAGGCCGGCCAGCAGGTAGCCATCTGCGGGGGCGGTGAAGAGGGCCATAAACTGAGCAAGGTGACAAAGCTTTACCAGTTCGAGGGCCTAAAACGGGTGGAATCCGAGAGCGCCGGGGTAGGGGATATCATCGCGGTTTCCGGTATCGCCGACTTGAACATCGGCCAAACAGCCTGCGCCCCCGACTGCGTGGAGCCACTGCCCTTTGTGAAGATCGACGAGCCGACGGTTTCCATGATGTTCAAGGTGAACGACTCCCCCTTTGCCGGCCGGGAGGGCAAATTCGTCACCTCCCGCAACCTGCGGGACAGGCTCTTCAAAGAGGTGGAAACCAACGTGGCCATGCGGGTGGAGGAAACGGACAGCATGGATACCTTTAAGGTTTCCGGCCGGGGGGAGCTGCACCTGTCCATCCTCATTGAGCAGATGCGCCGCCAGGGGTATGAGTTCCAGGTGTCGCCCCCCACGGTGATTTTTAAAGAAAAGGGCGGGGAACGCCTGGAGCCGATGGAACTTTTGATGATCGAAACCCCGGACAGCTACGTGGGGGCCGTCATGGAGAAGATCGGTTCCCGCAAGGCGGAACTGCTGAACATGGGCACCCGCGACGGCGGCATGACCCATTTGGAGTTTAAGATCCCCGCCCGGGGTCTGATGGGATACCGCTCGGAGTTCCTGACCGATACCAACGGCAACGGCATCATGAACCATGTGTTCGAGGGGTACGAGCCCTATAAGGGGGACATCGCCCAGCGCCAGCAGGGCTCGCTGGTCGCCTTTGAAACCGGGACGGCAACGGCCTACGGGCTGTTCTATGCCCAGGATAGGGGCCGGATGTTCATTGGGCCCGGCGTAGAGGTGTATGAGGGGATGATCGTGGGCTCCAACCCCAAAAGCGAGGACATCGTGGTAAATGTGTGCAAGAAAAAGCACGCCACCAACACCCGCTCCTCCGGCGCGGACGAGGCCCTGAAACTTACCCCCCACTCCGTACTCAGCCTGGAGCAGTGCCTGGAGTTTATCAGCAATGACGAGTATGTGGAGGTCACGCCCAAAAGCGTGCGGATGCGCAAAGCTGTGCTCTCCCACGAGCAGCGGATGAAACAGCAAAGCCGGAAAAAGAACAACGGCTGAGGATGGGGGGGCGCCGGCCGCGTAAGCGGCATTTGGCCTGCCTCCCGTTGCCCCGCCCGTCAAAAAAAGAGAAAAGCTTATTTTCCCTTAACCGAAAGCGGAAGGGCCCCTGTGCCTATGTCGGGGCTACAGGCGGTGCCTGCAATCACAAAATAAAGGAGGCGATGCCTATGGAGATCGCCATATTAGACCTGGAATGGAACTCGGCCTACAGCCGGAAACGGAAGGGGTACATCAACGAGATCATTGAGTTTGGCGCGGTGCGGTGCGACGGCAGGCTGCAACCTGCGGGGCAGTTTACCTGCCTGGTGCGCCCCCAGGTGTCCAAGCACCTGAACGCCGTGGTGCTGGATTTGACCAGCATCACGGACGAAGACCTTACGGCTGGCGTGGCCTTCATGCAGGCAGCCCAGCGGTTCCGCCGCTGGCTGGGGGGCCGGGTGCTGATGACCTGGGGTTCGGCGGATATCCTGACGCTGATAGAGAACTGCCGGTACTTCAGCGGCGATATGCGGGTCCCCTTCCTTACCCGGTATTGCGATTTGCAGTGCTACGCCGAAGAATACCTGGGCCTGGGTACGGCCGAGCAGGCCGGGCTGGAAAAGGTAGCCGCCCTGCTGGAACTGGACCTCTCTGACCTGGAGCAGCACCGGGCCCTGGATGACAGCATCCTGGCCCTGCGTATCTTGCAACGCATTTATGACCCGGAGGCCATCCGCCCCTTTATTGAAACCTGTGATGAGGAATTCTACCGCAAGATGACCTTCCGCACCAGTTATGTGCGGGATATGGACGACGAGCGGATGAAACCGGAATACCTACATTTCGATTGCCCCCACTGTGGCGGGGCCAGCGTGCCCCAAAACGCCTGGCTCCCCCGGAACCGGGGCTTTCAAACCGCTTTCCATTGCCAGGGCTGCGGCTATGACTTTGTGGGCCGGGTGATGATAAAAGAGAAATACGAGGGGATCATTGTGAATAAAAAGACATATCCTGTGCCCGTAATCGAAGAACCCCAGGCGGCTGTGCCCGGGCCCGTCGGCCACATGGAGCTGGAAGTAAAAGACGGCGTGGGCCTGTTGCAGTTCCCGGCCTGGAAGGGGATGGAAGGGATCTCCCACGCCTTTTCCACCCGGCTGGGGGGCGTCAGCGGCGGGGAGTTTGCCGCCATGAACCTGGGCTTTGGCCGGGGGGACAGCGAGGAGAACGTCAGTGAGAACTACCGGCGGCTCTGCGCCGCCCTGGGGGTAGAGCCCGGCTCGCTGGTGTGCGGGGCCCAGGTGCATAAAACGGATATCCGCCGGGTAGACGGGAGCCACCGGGGGCTGGGCATCTGGAAAGAGAACGATATTGCCTCTGCCGACGGCCTGTGTACGGATGTGCCCGGGGTAACGTTGACGGTTTATGCCGCCGATTGCGTGCCCGTGTACTTTTATGACCCGGTCCGCCGGGCCATCGGCCTGGCCCACGCGGGGTGGCGGGGCGCGGTGCTGGATATGCCCGGGGTAATGGCCCGCCGGATGGTAACAGAGTTTGGCTGCCGCCCGGCGGACATCCTGGCGGCGGTAGGGCCCTCCATCTGTCCGGGCTGCTTTGAGGTAGACGAGCCCGTAGCCCAAGAGTTCCTGGCCCTGGAGGGCGCGGCCGGTTTTGTCACCGGCCCGGCGCACGGCAAGTACCATGTGGACCTGTGGGAGTGCTGCCGCCAGTCCCTGCTGCGGGCAGGGGTGCCGGCGGGGCATATCACCCTGGGCGGTGTGTGCACAATGGAGAACAGCACCCTGCTGTTCTCCCACCGCAAAACCCGGGGCCGCCGGGGGAGCAACTGCGCCCTGCTGGCCCTGAAACCGTGAGCGCCTTTGCCTGCCGGCTATGCCCCCGCCTGTGCGGGGCAGACCGGGAAACCGCCCTGGGCCGCTGCCATAGCGGCCGGGAGATCCGGGTAGCCCGGGTGGCCCTGCACCACTGGGAGGAGCCGCCTGTCAGCGGGGAAAGGGGATCGGGGGCGGTGTTTTTTACCGGCTGCCCCCTGGGCTGTGTGTACTGCCAGAACTATGAGATCAGCACAGGGGGGCAGCCCGGCCGGGCCGTCACCCCGGCGGGGCTCAGCCGCATCTTTTCCCGGCTGGCCGGCGAAGGCGCCCATAACATCAACCTGGTAACGCCAACCCACTTTGTGCCGGGTATCCGGCAGGCGCTGTTGCTGGAAAAGCTGCCGGTGCCGGTGGTCTATAACACTGCCGGCTATGAGCGGGTAGAAACCCTGCGCAGCCTGGAAGGGCTGGTGGATGTGTACCTGCCCGACTACAAATACGCCGAAAGCGGCCTGGCCGGGGCCCTCTCCGGGGCAGGGGATTATCCGGGGACGGCCCTGGCCGCCATAAAAGAAATGGTGCGCCAGGTGGGCCCGCCGGTGTATGACAGCCGGGGCCTGCTGGTGCGGGGGGTGCTGATACGCCACCTGATCCTGCCCGGCCACACAAAAAACTCCATCGCCGCACTGGAATGCATAGCCCGTACGTTCCCCGGCGTGCCGGTGAGCCTGATGGCCCAGTACACCCCCTGGGGCCTGGCCAAGCAGCCGGGCGGCGTGCCGGGGTACCCAGAACTCTCCCGGCCCATTACCCGCCGGGAACTGGAAAAAGTACAGGAGGCCCTTTTCTCCCTGGGGCTGGACGGGTTCGTCCAGTCCCGGAAGGCTAGGGGGGCAGAGTATATCCCTGATTTTAAGGAAGGGGCGGGGCTGTAAGCGGGCCCGCCGAAACCGCGTAAAAAACCTGAGAAAGAGGAGGGTGCTGGAATGGCAACTCGTAACGAACTGGCAGAGGTAGCCCGCCGGGAGGCCCAGAGGGCCTGGCATGGGCGGGTGATGGGGCTCAAGCCCAACCTGGAGCCCATCATTAGCCCTTTTCCCCGGTGGAAACCGGAAGAGGCCGAGGGCCTCTGGTGTGCGGCCTTTGTCTACTATTGCTGTGCCACGGCAGGGTACGGCATCCCGGTGCGGCCCAAAGAGTGCGTTTCCTGCAACCTGGCAGGCTGCGGCGCCTGGGAGGAATGGGCAAAGGCCGATAACCGCATAGGCTGGCGGTCCAATACCTGCTTGTCCCAGTCCGGGGACATTGTCATCTTCGACAAGGTGTTTGAGGATAAGCCCCATGACCACATGGGCATTGTATTGGAGGACCGGGGAGATACCCTGCTGACAGCCGAGGGGAACCTGGGCAATATGTCCGGGGTGGTGGAACGGCCCAAAGACGGGCATATCCGGGGCTACATCAGCCTGCCGGACAACTTCGTGTACGGAGGTGACGCGTAATGGACGGACAGGCGATTCTGCCCATGACCCCGGCGTTGGCCGAAGAGATCGCCGGCTGGCGCTATCCCGCCCCCTACCATGTGTATAATTGGGGTGAAGAAGATCCCCTGGACGAGTTGCTGGACGGCAGCACATATGCTGTACAGAACCTGGCCGGGGATCTGGTGGGGTTCTACCAGTTTGGCGCCGGGGCCAGGGTTCCCACGGTAGAGGAAAGCCCGTACCCGGACGGCCCTATGGACATGGGCCTGGGCCTGCACCCCGAGCTGTGCGGCCTGGGGCTGGGGAAGGCGTTCTTGCTGGCCGGTATGCGGTTTGCCCGGGAAAAGCTGGGGGCGCCCTCCCTGCGGCTGACCGTGGCGGACTTTAACCTGCGTGCCAGAAAGGTCTACGAAAGCTGCGGCTTTTCCCCCATCCGCCGCGTGACCCACCAGGTATCCGGCGATGGTTTCATTGTGATGGGCACCCAGGGCCTGCAATACCGCAACGCCATCAGTACCGAGGACTACTGCCGCCTGCGGGCCGCGGTGGGCTGGAGCCCTATCCCGCCGGAGCAGGCGGGGGCCGGGCTGGCGGGTTCGGCCTGTGTGGTGGGCTGCTATGACGGCGAAAAGGCGGTAGGCAGCGCCCGGCTGCTGTGGGACGGCGGCTACGAGGCCCACCTTACCAATGTGATGGTGCTGCCGGCCTATCAGGGGCTGGGTATAGGCACCAGTATGGTAGAGCGCTGTATGCTGTTTTTGCGCTTACGGCTGCGGCCGGGCTGGCGGTTCAAGGTGCACCTGCGGGCAAGCGGCGGGACGTCCGGTTTTTACGAGCAGTTCGGCTTTACCGCGGCCCCTGGCGAAAGCGCCGGCCAGGCAATGGATATGTGGATGGAGTGAAAGCTCCTCCCCGCTCACAAAGAAAAAGGTAGTCCTTCGGAAATTTCCGGGGGACTGCCTTTTGTTTGTCCCCGTCTTTTCGTGGCCACGTGGCCGCCGGGGAAGAGGACCCTTGCATTTTCTTCTTGCTACAAAGCGGAAAGTGTGATAGGATATAAATTAGTGAACATCAACAGTTTTTAAGGGCCGTC
>CANOFK010000079.1 GCA_947565265.1 uncultured Clostridia bacterium
GCCCATGCGCTCGTTGTTGTCTTTCACCGAGTTATACACCGTGGCGCCCGCCTCTATCGAGCCGGAATAGACCCGGAAGAAACACAGCTTGCCCACATAGGGGTCTGTGGCAATCTTAAACGCCAGCGCGGCAAAGGGCTCCTCGTCAGAGGAGTGGCGCACCATTTCCTCCTCGGTGTCCGGGTGTGTGCCCTTAATGGGGGGCACGTCCGTGGGGGCGGGCATATAATCCACAATCGCGTCCAGCAGTTTCTGCACGCCCTTGTTTCGGTAAGAGGTCCCGCAGGTCACCGGCACCATGTGGTTGGCAATGGTAGACTTACGGATGCAGTCCTTGATCTCCTCTATGCTGATCTCTTCCTCGCCCAGGTATTTCTCCATCAGGGCGTCGTCCAGCTCCGCCACGTGCTCCACCAGTTCGGCCCGGTACTGCTGGGCCTGCTCCAGCATATCTTCGGGGATATCCTCGCAACGGATATCCTTGCCCAAATCGTCATAGTACACATAGGCTTTCATCTCCACCAGGTCGATGATGCCCTTAAAGGTTTCCTCCGCCCCAATGGGCAGTTGGATGGGCACCGCGTTACACTTCAGCCGGTCTTTCATCATCTGCACCACCCGGTAGAAGTCCGCGCCCATAATATCCATTTTGTTTACATAGGCCATGCGGGGGACTTTATACTCGTCCGCCTGCCGCCATACGGTTTCAGACTGGGGTTCAACGCCGCCCTTGGCGCAAAACACGGTGACAGACCCGTCCAGCACCCGCAACGAGCGCTGCACTTCCACGGTAAAGTCCACGTGGCCGGGGGTGTCAATGATGTTGATGCGGTTCTGCTTGCCGTTGCGGTCCGGCCAGAAACAGGTGGTGGCGGCGGATGTGATGGTGATGCCGCGCTCCTGTTCCTGAGCCATCCAGTCCATCGTGGCGGCACCCTCGTGAGTCTCGCCGATTTTGTAGTTGACGCCTGTGTAGAACAAAATACGTTCCGTGGTAGTCGTCTTACCGGCATCAATGTGGGCCATAATGCCGATGTTCCTTGTCAATTCAAGTGGTACCTGTCTGGCCATAAATACGTTGTTTCCTCCTTCAATCCAAAGGTTGCGGGGCTCTTTGCCGGGGGGCCTCATCCGGGGCTCCCCGCCGCTGGGGCTTTTCATAGGCTTTCAGGCCGCTCTCCCGCCCAGGCGGGGGCTGCCCTTAGCCACCCTTACCAGCGGTAGTGTGCAAACGCCCTGTTGGCCTCGGCCATCCTGTGGGTATCGTCCCGTTTCTTGGCCGCGCCGCCCGCGCCGTTGGTGGCGTCCAAAATTTCCCCGGCCAGCCGCTCGCGCATAGTGCGCTCGTTGCGGGTACGGGCAAAACTGGTCATCCACCGCAGGCCCAGGGTCTGCCGCCGTTCGGGGCGAACCTCCATCGGCACCTGATAGGTAGAACCGCCCACACGGCGGGATTTACACTCCAGGCTGGGCATTACGTTCTCCATAGCCTGCTCGAACACCTCCAGGGGCTCCTTACCGGTTTTCTCCTGCACGATCTCAAAGGCGCCGTACACAATCTTCTGGGCTACGCCCTTTTTGCCGTCCAGCATTACGCTGTTGATCAGCCTGGTGACGAGCTTGGAATTATACAAGGGGTCCGGCAAAACGTCGCGCTTTGCCACATTGCCTCTTCTTGGCATAATCTTCCCTCCTTCATAAAATGAATTCATCGGTACTCGAAAACCTTGCCGGTTTCCAATCTCTGCATCACAAAATCACACCTGTAATCAGGCCGCTTTGTTCACCGGCAAAGCCTCCGGTCAGCTAAAGGCAATTTATCAAGACCCCAGGGGCATTATTTACCCCGAAATCTATATAAATTAAGCCGAATAGCTTAGCGAATTACTCTTACTTCTTGCCGGGCTTGGGCCGCTTGGCGCCATACTTGCTGCGGGCCTGCATACGCTTGGCCACGCCCTGGGTATCCAGCACGCCGCGGATGATGTGATAGCGCACACCGGGCAGGTCGCGCACACGGCCGCCGCGGATCATAACCACGCTATGCTCCTGCAGGTTGTGCCCCACGCCGGGGATATAGCACAGCACCTCAATGCCGTTGGACAACCGCACCCGGGCGATCTTCCGCAGGGCGGAGTTCGGCTTTTTGGGTGTACGGGTGGTCACCGTCGTGCAAACGCCCCGCTTTTGGGGGGAGTCCTGGTCGATCGCCGCGCGCTTTTTGGAGTTCCACCCCTTCAAAAGCGCCGGGGCCTTGGACTTCTTCACAGCGTCGGACCTGCCGTTTTTAACCAACTGGTTAAAAGTAGGCATAGCTGCACCTCCTTCTTTAAAAATTATATATGCGAAGGCAGCTTTCGCCGCCATTCCGCCTCTCCTAGCCGATAGGGCCTGCTGGCCGCCGGTGCCTTGGCCTCCGGCGGCTTAGAACCCTTTTCGGGAAAAGGGTTCTAAGAACTCCCAAAAGCTTCTAAGCCGTTATCCGCCGCGCTCTGTCCCGCAGGTTCCCCCTCGACCACTCACGGGCAAACCGCCCGCGCTTTTCATTTCTGCCGGTAGGGCCGCGTCCCCGGCTTTCGCCGGCCATTTTGCGGCCTTTTCCGCTAGATTTTGCCCATCTTGCAGATTATAGCACCAACAGACAGCGTCTGTCAAGTTTTTTCATCCCTGCCCGGGATTTTCCCCCTTTTACCCAAAACTATACCACCTCAGGCCGGGGTTCCTGCTGTTCTTCCGGCATGGGGGCCTCAAAGCCCTCATCCTCGTCGTCCTCATCGTCCATCATAAAGTCCAGCGGCTCCACCTGCGAGGGCTCCGGCCGTTCCGGCCGCTCCTCGCTGTACACCGGGGGCTCCTCCGGTATCCGCGATTCTATCTCCACCTGGCCATACATTTTCAGGCCCGTGCCCGCGGGCACCAGTTTACCCAAAATCACGTTTTCCTTCAGGCCCACCAGGCCGTCCACCTTGCCCTTAATGGCCGCGTCCGTCAGTACCCTGGTCGTTTCCTGGAAGGAAGCCGCCGACATAAAGGAGTCCGTTGCCAGCGAGGCCTTGGTAATGCCCAGCAGCACCGGGGTAAAGGTAGCCTCCCGCAGCCCGGTTTCGCCCAGGGCGATCCGCCGGCGTATCTCCTCATTGGCAAAGTACACCTCATTCTTGTCCGCCAGCGAGGCCACCATCAGGTCCGTATCCCCTGCGTCGTCTACCCGTACCTTGCGCAGCATCTGCCGCACAATAATCTCTATATGCTTGTCGTTGATGTCCACGCCCTGCATCCGGTACACCCGTTGCACTTCCTGTATCAGGTAGTCCTGTACCTCCTGCACGCCGCTGATAGCCAGTACGTCATGGGGGCTCACCGAACCCTCGGTGATGTACTTGCCCCGCTTGATATACTCCCCTTCCTTCACCGTCACCCGGCTGCCAAAGGGGATCAGGTAAGACTTGGTTTCCCCGCTCTCGTCATTGGTCACCACCACATGGCGGTTGCGTTTAATCTCCTCAAAGCTTACCTGGCCGTCCAGTTCGTTGATAATGGCCACGTGCTTGGGCTTGCGGCCCTCAAACAGCTCGTCAATACGGGGCAAGCCCTGGGTGATGTCGTCCGCGCTGGCCACGCCGCCGGTATGGAAGGTACGCATGGTCAACTGGGTGCCCGGCTCGCCAATGGACTGGGCCGCGATGATGCCCACGGCCTCGCCCACCTGCACCGGCTTGCCCGTGGCCAGCGACGCGCCGTAGCAGCGCTTGCACACGCCGTTTTTGGCCCGGCAGTTCAGCACGGTGCGTATCTTAATGCGCTCCGTCCCCCGGTCAATAATGGTGTCCGCGTCCTGGTCGTCCATCAGCTTATCCCTGGAAACCAGCACGTTCCCCTCTTCGTCGCAGTAGTCGTCCGCCAGGTACCGGCCCACCAGCCGCTCCTTCAGCGGCTCAATGGACTCCGGGCCCGACCGGATCTCGAACACCTCAATGCCCTCGTGGGTACCGCAGTCCTCTTCCCGGATCACCACCTCCTGGGATACGTCCACCAGCCGGCGGGTCAGGTAGCCCGAGTCCGCGGTACGCAGGGCCGTGTCCGTGGTGCCCTTCCTGGCCCCGCGGGAGGAAATGAAGTATTCCAGCACGTTCAGCCCTTCCCGGTAGTTGGAGCGGATGGGTATCTCGATGGTCTTGCCCGAGGTGTTGGAGATATTGCCCCGCATCCCGGCCAACTGGTTTAGGTTGGAGATACTGCCACGGGCGCCAGAGTCCGCCATCATGTAGATGGGGTTATACCGGTCCAGCCCTCTTTGCAGGGCCGTGGCCACGTCCCTTGTGCACTTGTCCCATACCTTTAGCACCGATTCATACCGCTCCCGCTCCGAGAGCAGGCCCTCGCTGTACTCGCCGCTGATCACCCCTACCTCGGCCTCGGCGGCGGCCACCAGCTTTTTCTTGTCGCCGGGTATGGTGGCGTCGCACACCGCCACCGTAATGCCGCTGATGGTGGAGTACTTGTAGCCCTGGCCCTTTATCTCGTCCAGTACCTCGGCCGAGCGCTCGGTGCCGTGCACCTTAATGCACCGCTCGATAATATTCTTCAGTTGCTTGGAGCCCACCAAAAAGTCGATCTCAAACTGCAAGGCCCCTTCCGGGGTAGAGCGGTCCACATACCCCAAGTCCTGGGGTATGGGCCGGTTAAAGATCATCCGCCCCATGGTTGTTTCCACCAGCCCGGTAATGGGCCTGCCCCCAAACTCCACGGTGCGCCGCACCTTTATTTTGGCGTGCAGGCTGATGGCCTTGGCGTCATAGGCCATCAGGGCCTCTTCCATGTTGCGGAACACCTTGCCTTCGCCGTCCTCCCCTTCCTTGTCCAGGGTCAGGTAGTAAGACCCCAGCACCATGTCCTGGGTGGGCACCGCCACCGGCCGCCCGTCCGAGGGTTTCAGCAGGTTGTTGGCCGCCAGCATCAAAAACCGCGCCTCCGCCTGTGCCTCTGCGGAAAGGGGCACGTGCACGGCCATCTGGTCCCCGTCAAAGTCCGCGTTGTAGGCGGTGCACACCAGGGGGTGCAGCTTCAAGGCCCGGCCCTCCACCAGCACCGGTTCAAAGGCCTGTATGCCCAGCCGGTGCAGGGTAGGCGCGCGGTTCAGCAGCACCGGGTGGTTTTTAATCACCACTTCCAGGGCGTCCCACACCTTGGGCTCCGCCCGCTCCACGGCCTTGCGGGCGGCCTTGATATTGTTCACGGCGGCGGTTTCCACCAGCCGTTTCATCACAAAGGGCTTAAACAGCTCCAGGGCCATTTCCTTGGGCAGGCCGCACTGGTACATCTTCAGCTCCGGCCCCACCACAATCACCGAGCGCCCGGAGTAGTCCACCCGCTTGCCCAGCAGGTTCTGCCTAAAGCGCCCCTGCTTGCCCTTTAGCATATCCGAAAGGGACTTCAGCGGCCGGTTGTTGGGCCCGGTCACCGGCCTGCCCCGGCGGCCGTTGTCAATCAGCGCGTCCACCGCTTCCTGCAACATCCGCTTTTCGTTGCGCACAATAATGTCCGGGGCCCCCAGTTCCAGCAGGCGTTTCAGCCGGTTGTTCCGGTTGATCACCCGGCGGTACAGGTCATTCAGGTCGCTGGTGGCAAAGCGGCCGCCGTCCAGTTGCACCATGGGCCGTATATCCGGCGGTATCACCGGCACCACGTCCAAAATCATCCACTCCGGCCGGTTGCCCGAGGCCCTAAAGGACTCCACCACCTCCAGCCGCTTAAGGATGCGCATCCGTTTCTGCCCGCTGGCCGCCTCCAGTTCCTCTTTCAGTTCTACCGAGAGTTTCTCCGGGTCCAGTTCCGCCAGCAGTTCCTTAATGGCCTCCGCGCCCATGCCGGCCTTAAAGTCGTCCTCGTACTTCTCCCGCAGGTCCCGGTACTCCTTCTCGGTCAGCGTCTGCATTTTCGAGAGTTCCCGCACTTCCCCCGGGTCGGTCACAATATACATGGCAAAGTAAAGTACCTTTTCCAATATCCGGGGCGATAGGTCCAAAATCAGCCCCATCCGGCTGGGTATGCCCTTAAAGTACCAGATATGGGATACCGGGGCGGCTAGTTCAATATGGCCCATGCGCTCCCGGCGCACCTTGCTGCGGGTCACTTCCACGCCGCAGCGGTCGCAGACCTTCCCCTTGTAGCGGATGCGCTTGTACTTGCCGCAGTGGCACTCCCAGTCCTTGGTGGGCCCGAA
>CANOFK010000080.1 GCA_947565265.1 uncultured Clostridia bacterium
ACTATCAATCGTTCGCACGAGAGGGATACAATGGCTACAAAAGAGAAAATACTATGGGAGGCCCTGGAGCTGTTCTCCTGCCGGGGATACGCGGCGGTGTCCATGCGGGACATTGCCAAGGCGGTGGGCATACGGGAAAGTTCGCTCTACAACCATTTCGCCGGAAAACGGGAGATATTTGACGCCATTGTGGATATTTGCTGGGAAAAGGCGAAAGAATACTACCGCAGCCGGGGCCTGCCCTTTGGGCCGGATGAAGAGATGAAAGCCTTTCAGCGCCAGGGCCCCGCTTTAGAGGAAACCGTGCTGGAGGTGTTCCGGTACTTTTTCGAAGACCCCTGGAACACCCGGTTCCGCCGCTTGCTGGCCCTGTGCCGGTATGAGGACCAACGGGCCGGTACGCTGTACAGGCAGTTGTACTGCCAGTTCCCACTGGCGGTGCAGCAGGCGGTTTTTGCCTCGCTGATGGAAACCGGCGCCCTCCGGCCCGGTGACCCGGCGGCCCTGGCCCTGGAGTTTTACGGCGGGGTGTTCCTGCTGCTAGAACTGTGCGGGGACTGGGCCCAGGCCCTGCCCCGGCTGCAAGCCCATATCCGGCTGTTTCAGGCGCAGAACGGGGATGTCAACAGAAAAAAGGAGAATCGCGTATGAGCAACCATATATTGATCATCTACACGTCCAAAACCGGGTTCACCCGTACGTATGCCCAGTGGCTACAGCAAGACCTGCACTGCGACTGTGTAGAGTACGCCCAGCGCCACACGGTAGACCTGGCCAAGTACCAGGCCGTAGCCTTTGGGGGCGCGCTGTATGTGGGCAAGATAAACGGGCTGAAATGGTTCAAAAAACAACTGCCCCGCCTGCGGGGCAAGCGGGCAGCGGTGTTCTTTGTGGGCGCCATGCCCCCGGACCCCGCCGACATCCGCCGGGTCGAGCGGGAGAACTTCCAGCCCGAGGAGTTAAGCTTTATCAAGCCCTTTTACTTGCAGGGCGGCCTGCGCTATGGCGCCATGAACCCCGTCGACCGCCTGCTGATGGCCGTTTTTAAGAAGATGCTAAAAAACAAGGCCAACGCCCCTGGCGGTTCCCCAAAAGAAAAAATCATGCTGCAAAATATCCAGCACGATTTTGACCAGACCCAGCGGGATAGCTTGAAACCCCTGGAGGCGTATTTGACGGAGGAACCCTCCCGCTAAGGCAGGGCTACGGGAGCCCCCACCGCCCGCCATGGGGGGGAAGGGGGCAAAACGTTTGGGCGGCCCGCAAGCCCCCTCCCCCAGCCAGGGCGGCAGATAAAGGCCTCTAAGCTTTTGCCCGGCGCGGGGCAATCTGTGGCAATCCTCAGTAATACCGCACCACAGCGACGACCCTGCCCAGCACCGCAACATGGTCGGAGTAGATCGGCTCAAAGTCAGGGTTTTCGGGCTGTAGGCGCACCTGGCCCTCCTCCCGGAACAGGCGTTTCACGGTGGCCTCGTCGTCGATCATCGCCACCACGATCTCCCCGTCCCTGGCCGTGGATTCCCGCTGGGCCACTACATAGTCGCCGTCCAGGATGCCGGCGTCCCGCATACTCAGCCCCACCACGTGCAGGGCAAAAAGTTCCCGCCCGTCCCGGTGGGGGAAGGGGATGTAGCCCTCAATGTCCTCCACGGCCAAAATAGGCACACCCGCCGTGACCCGGCCCAATATGGGCACCTGGGAGGTGGGCGTGGCCCCCTCAATACGGATCGAGCGGTTCATCCCCGCGCTGCGGTTGATGTAACCCAGCCGCTCCAACGTCTTTAAGTGCGCGTGCACGGTAGAGGTCGAGCGCAGCCCCGTGGCAGCGCAAATCTCCCGTACGGTAGGGGGCACCCCGCCGGGGGCCGTTTGCTTGATAAACTCGTAGACCTTCTGCTGGCTCTTGGTCAAGCCTTCCATGATATAGCCTCCTCCTCCGCCTGGCCGGCGGTTTGCTGGGCGCCCAGGGCGCCGGTGGGGTGTTTTCGGGGGTTCTTGGGTGTCTTATTTTTATTATAACATATCTTCCGTTAAAATGCAAAACGAATGTTTGAAAGATTGGAAAATTTTTCCGCCCCCTGTTTTTACGCCCTGCGCAAGGGCCGGTACCGGCAAGCGCAGCGGGGTTTTTCACAAAGATTTCACTTGCTATTTTGAAAAGAGTTTGCTATAATATGGCATAGCATGGGCCATATGGGGCCTGTGCAAAACCAATTCGAGGTTTGATCCTAAGGAGGAAAACACACATGAAGAAAATCATTGCACTGCTGCTGGCTGTGGCGCTGCTTTGCACCTGCTTTGCCGCCTGCGGCAACGATGCGGGTTCCAGCTCCAGCAGCACCCCCAGCAGCGAAGCCTCTACGCCGGATTCTTCCAGTTCTGAGGACTCTTCCAGCGAAACCACATCCAGCGAGGCCACCAGCACCGGTACGGATGGGGAGAAGTTCAAAATCGGCATTTTGGCCCCTGCCGTTACCCACGGCTGGGTAGCCGGTGTGGCCTACCACGCCGAGGCCCGCTGCAAGGAACTCAGCGACACCGTTGAGTACAAGCTGCTGACCAGCAACAACGCCGAGGAAATGACCAACCAGATCGACGAGCTCAAGACCTGGGGCGCCCAGGCTGTTGTGGCTTTCCCCCAGTGGGAGGGCATGGAAGACCCCATCAAGGGGCTGGTGGATGCCGGCATCCCGGTGGTGAACTTTGACATCGTCATCAATGTAGACGGCGTGTACCATGTGGCCGGCGACAACGTGGACATGGGCACCCAGAGCGCCCAGTATATTGTGGACAAGATCGGCACCACCGGCAAGGTGGTCGTGCTGGAGGTCCCCTCCTCCGGTTCCGTGTCCGAGCTGCGCAAGCAGGGCTTTGACGAGAAGATCAAGGAAATTGCCCCTGACATGGAGATCGAATACTACTCCACCCAGTTCACCCGCGAGGCCGGCCTGAAGGACTTTGCCGATGTACTGGCCGCCAACAGCCAGATCGACGCGGTGTTCTCCATGGACGACGAAACCTCCATCGGCGTGCTGCAAGCCATTGACGAGGCCAAGCGTACCGACATCAAGGTCGTTACCGGTGGCGGCGGGTGCCAGGAGTACTTTAAGATGATGCCCGACAACGAGAACATCTGGATCCAGTCCGCCCTGTACAGCCCGGACATGGTAAAGGATGCCGTTGACATGGCCGTATCCCTGCTCAAGGGTGAAACCGTAGACCAGGAGAAGATCATCCCCACCACCGTGGTGGACCGCGAAAACTGCGCCGACTACCTGGACGAGAGTTCCCCCTACTAAAGCAAACACACCAAAAAGTTGCCGGCCGGGCACAGGCTACCCCCAAAATAAGTGGCCAATAACGGCGCAGGATCCCTTGGATACCCCTTTGGGAACCCCTGTAGAACTGCCCATGAACTGCCGGATAACCGGCCGCAACCAGTGAAGTTTATGTACAAAAGGAAAGGCTATGGCGTCCCCGTCATAGCCTTTTTCCAAAATAGGGGATACCCGAAAAGAGGAAAAGGAGGCCGGCGTATGACGCTGGAAATGCGCAACATCTACAAGTCCTTTGGGGCCAACGACGTGCTGCGGGACATTGATTTCACCGTCAGCGGCGGGGAGATCTGCGCCCTGCTGGGGGAAAACGGCGCTGGAAAGTCCACCCTGATGAACATTTTGGGGGGCGTGCTGCCCGCAGACCGGGGCACCATGGCCATTGACGGCCGGGCGGTGCGGTTCCGAACCCCGGCAGAGTCCCTGGCCCAGGGCATTGCCTTTATCCACCAGGAATTGAACCTGGTGAATGACCTGGCCATTTTTGAGAATATGTTCATTGGCCGGGAGTTGAAAACCCGCAGCGGTCTGCTGGACGCCAAGACCATGTGCGCCCGGTGCCGGGCGGTATTCTCCCGCATGGACATAGACCTGGACCCCCGGACTATGGTACGGGATCTGGACGCCTCTTACAAGCAGATCGTAGAGATCGCCCGGGCCCTGCTGATGGAGGCCTCGGTGATCATTATGGACGAGCCCACCACCTCCCTCACCGACCCGGAGATCGACCGGGTATTTGACATGATGCGCACCCTGCAAAGCCAGGGGGTGGCCATGGTGTTTATCTCCCACAAACTCAAGGAGGTTATGGCCGTATGCACCCGCTATACCGTACTGCGGGACGGGGCGATGGTGGCCTCCGGCAATGTGCCTGATACCAATGTGGACGAACTGGCCAAGCACATGGTAGGCCATGAAGTCCGTACAAACTCGCTGCGCAAGGAACGCGCCTTGGGCGGGGAAGTGCTGCGGGCTGAGGCCCTCAGCCAGGGCCGGCATTTTACGGGCGTAAGCTTTTCCCTGCGGGCCGGGGAGGTGCTGGGATTTACCGGCCTTTTGGGCGATGGCCGAAGCGAATTGTTCCAGGCGGTATTCGGCTGCGGGGGCAAATACCAGGGGCAGCTTTACCTGGAGGGCAAGCCCGTTACCATACACAGCACCCGGCAGGCACTGGCCCTGGGTATTGGCTATGTGCCCCGCAACCGTAAGGAAAACGGCATTATCAAGGACATGAACATCCTGGAAAACGGCTCTATTGTCACCTGGCCCCGGCAAGCCAAGCTGGGCCTGCTGGACTGGGAGCGGGTACATACGGATTTTCAGCGTCAGGCGGACGGGCTGAAGATCAAGATGGGCGGGGAGAAAGACCCCATCGGCAGCCTGTCGGGGGGCAACCAGCAAAAGGTGGTGCTGGCCAAGTGGCTGAACGCCGGGCCAAAGGTACTGATCTTCGACAACCCCACCCAGGGTGTGGACGTGGGCGCCAAAGAGGATATCTATGACACCATCCTGGCCCTGGCCAATGAGGGTGTGGCCGTGGTGGTGCTTTCCAGCGAGGCCCAGGAGGTCATCCGCCTGTGCGACCGGACGCTGGTACTGTACCACGGGCAGGTACAGGGGGAACTGAAGGCCGGGGAGATCACCGACCAGGAGATTATGCGGCTGGCAACCGGCGGGGAAATCAAAGAGGAGGCTGCTGTAAATGGATAAGGCAAAGGAAAAATCGACCGGCAAGGCAGGGGCTGTGCTGGGTAAACTGTGTGAACTGTGGCGGGGCAACCCGCTGTTCAGCACGGGTATAGCCCTTTTGGTCATGATCATTGTACAGACTGTGGCCCTGAGCATGAATACCAGCTTTGAAAGCTTTGGCCAATGGTTCCAGAACTGGCTACAAAACTGGATCTCCCTGCTGCGGGGCAACGCGGGCATCGGCATTATTGCCCTGGGCATGACCTTCGTCATCATTTCCGGGGGCATTGACCTGTCGGTAGGCTCGGTATACGTAACCGTGGGTGCTTTCCTCATGGTGCTGCTGAACACCGGGGCCGGCGGCTGGCTGGCCAGTATCGGGCTGGGCGGCGTCCCGGCCATCCTCCTGGCACTGGTGCTGGCTTTGGCCCTGGGCAGCCTTTTGGGCGAGGGAAACGGCCTGCTCATCTCTTACGGGCGTATGCCGCCGTTTATTGCCACGCTGGGCTCTATGCAGATTTTGCGCAGCGTAACCCAGTACTTTATGAAAACCCAAAAGACCGAACTGCCCGACACCTACAAGGCCATCGCCCGGTTTGACATAGGGGGCCAGCAACTGATGCCCATTATCTACTGGGCCATTCTGGCAGCGGCCATGTACATCATCTCCCAAAAAACCACCTTTGGCCGGTATGTGTTCGCCATCGGCTCCAACGAGCGCACCACCCGGCTCTCCGGCGTGAATGTGCGCAAAGTCAAGCGCCGGGTATATGCCCTTACCGGGTTCCTGGTAGGCGTGGCTGCCATCATCCAGACCTCCCGTATCGGCTCTATGGACTACGCCAGCGCGGGCAGCGGCTTTGAGATGGACGCCATTGCCTCGGTCATTGTGGGCGGTACCAGTATGTCCGGCGGGCGGGGTTCTATTATCGGCACGGTGTTCGGCACACTGATCGTGGCGGTCATGAACAACCTGCTGAACCTTATCGGCGTAGACCCCTACCTGAGCGCTGCCTTTAAGGGCGCCATTATCATCGGCGCCGTGCTGTTGCAGCGGAAGGACAAGGCCTAAATCAGCCAAGCTACACGCTGCTTACCTGGTTATATTTTCAGAAAACCCCCCGCCTATCCAAGGCGAGGGTTTTCTTTGCTAGAGTCTGTT